>JBBSRN010000064.1:0-11417 GCA_038242985.1 Propionibacteriales bacterium
GCCCGCCGGGCGAAGGCCCTGCGGGTCGACGACAAGTCGGTGCGGGTGCGCAACTTCCAGGCCCAGACGGTGGCGAGCGCCCACCAGCTCGTCGCCTCGATGGGTCTGGACTCGTTCACCGACCTGCATCCCGGCCTGCTCCATCGCCGGCAGGATCATCAGATCACCGAGACCTACGCCGATCTGCACGGCTGGCTCTCGCCCGGTCAGCTGCTGACTGACCCGCCGGAGGACTGGGTCACCGACTGGGACCTCGCCGACCCCGCCGAGTTCGGCCACCGCATCTCCAACCGCCCGCCCGGCTTCCGCCCCACCTGATCCCGAGATTTGGCCTGCTGTGCACCACGGCAGACCGTAAAGTGGTGCAGAGCAGGCCAAATCTCGTAGGTCTGGTCAGGCGAGCAGGGCGGCGTGCGCCATCGGCGCCAGCAGTGCGCGCATCGACGCGGCGCTGATCCGGGCGCTGTGTGGCGTGGAGTTCAGCAGACCGAAGGTGGCCTGCACAGCGGCCCGCGCCTCGGCGGCGTCGAGATCGTCGCGCAGACCGCGCACCACCTCGACCCAGGTGTCGACGTACGCCAGCTGCAGACGCCGCACCGCATCGCGGCCGGCGGCATCGAGGTTGGCCCACTCCCGTTCCTGGATCACGATCAGCGCAGGATGCTCCAGGGCGAAGTCGATGTGCCAGGCGATGAGCGCGTCGAGCGCCTGGGCCGGATCGGTGTGCGTCGCCCGCCGCTGATGGGCCTCGGCCACGTGCCGCTCGCTGATCGAGATGAGCGACTCCGTCAGGATCGCGTCTTTGCCTGAGAAGTGCTTGTAGATCGCCGGACCGCTGATGCCGCACGCGGCGCCGATGTCGTGCACCGACACGCCGTGGAAGCCGCGCTCGGCGAACAGCGCGGCTGCGGTGTCGAGGATCTGCTCGCGGCGGCTCACCGTCACACAGTAGAGGAGGTTAACGGTCGTTAACCGCGGTGCTAGTCTCCTCGCATGCCCGAAGCGACCCCGTCCCAGACCATGACCGGACTCGTCGCCGATCTGCGCGAGCGGCTGGCCACCGTCCGGCGAGGTGGCACCGATTCATCGCGCGAACGTCATCTCGCGCGCGGCAAGCTGCTGCCGCGCGACCGGGTCGACCGCCTGCTCGATCCGGGCTCGCCGTTCCTGGAGATCGCGCCGCTGGCGGCCACGGGGATGTACGACGGAGCCGTCCCCGGCTCGGGGATCATCACTGGGATCGGTCGCATCGAGGGGCGCCTGTGCGTGGTGGTGGCGAACGACGCGACCGTCAAGGGCGGCACCTACTACCCGATGACGGTGAAGAAGCACCTGCGCGCGCAGACGATCGCGCTGCAGAACCACCTGCCTTGCGTGTACCTGGTCGATTCCGGCGGGGCGTTCCTGCCGATGCAGGCCGAGGTCTTCCCCGATCGTGAGCACTTCGGCCGCATCTTCTTCAACCAGGCGCAGATGTCGGCGCGACGCATCCCGCAGATCGCGGCCGTGATGGGCTCGTGCACCGCTGGTGGCGCCTATGTTCCCGCCATGAGCGACGAGTCGGTCATCGTGCGTGACCAGGGCACGATCTTCCTCGGAGGACCGCCCCTGGTGAAGGCCGCCACGGGAGAGGTCGTGACGGCTGAGGACCTCGGTGGCGGCGAGGTGCACGCCCGCCTGTCCGGTGTCGTGGACCATCTGGCCGAGGACGACGCCCACGCGCTGGACATCGTGCGCTCGATCGTCGACACCCTGCCGCGAGCGGAGGCGGATCCGGACCGGATTCCGGTCGAGCCGGCCCTGGACCCGGCCGGCGTCGGCGAGGTCGTGCCGATCGACGGCCGCACGCCCTACGACGTCCGCGAGGTGATCCGGCGGTTGGTCGACGGATCGCAGCTGCACGAGTTCAAGGCGTTGTACGGCGACACCTTGGTGTGCGGCTTCGCCCACATCCACGGCCACCAGGTCGCGATCGTGGCCAACAACGGCATCTTGTTCAGCGAGTCGGCGTTGAAGGGCACGCACTTCATCGAGCTCGCCAACCAGCGCGGCGTGCCGCTGCTGTTCCTGCAGAACATCGCCGGCTTCATGGTCGGACGCGAGTACGAGAACCAGGGCATCGCCAAGCACGGTGCCAAGCTGGTCACCGCGGTGGCCACCTCGGTCGTCCCGAAGCTGACCGTGGTCATCGGTGGTTCCTTCGGCGCCGGCAACTACGGCATGTGCGGCCGCGCCTACGATCCACGGTTCCTCTGGATCTGGCCGAATGCCCGGACGTCGGTGATGGGCGGGGAGCAGGCAGCCTCGGTGCTCGCGACGGTCCGGCGCGACGGCATCGAGGGACGCGGCGAGGAGTGGTCCGCCGCGGACGAGGACGCGTTCAAGGCCCCGATCCGTGAACAGTTCGACGAGCAGGGCGTGGCCTACTACTCCACGGCCCGGCTGTGGGACGACGGCATCATCGAGCCCGCCGACACCCGCCGCGTGCTCGGCATGGCCCTGCAGGTCGTCAACACGCCCGCCCCGACCCAGACGCCGCAGTCCTTCGGCGTCTTCCGGATGTGATCGCATGACCTCCGTGCTGTTTCGTACCGTCCTGATCGCCAACCGCGGCGAGATCGCCCTGCGGGTCATCGGCACCTGCCGGCGCCTCGGCATCGGCACCGTCGCGATCTTCTCCGACGTCGACGCCGCCGCGCCGCACGTGCTCGCGGCTGACGACGCCGTCCGCGTCGAGGACTACCTGGACATCGACGCCGTGGTGGCAGCGGCCATCTCCGCCGGCGCCGAGGCCGTTCATCCCGGTTACGGGTTCTTGTCCGAGCGCGCCGCGTTCGCAGCCGCTGTCGCCGAGGCCGGGCTGACGCTGATCGGCCCGTCGGCCCAGGTCATGGAGCAGATGGGCCGCAAGGATGCCGCTCGCGAGATCGCGGTGGCCGCCGGTGTCCCGGTCGTGCCGCACTACGAGTTCGGGGCGGGCGAGGATGTCGGCTTCCCGATGCTGGTCAAGGCTGCTGCCGGTGGCGGCGGCAAGGGCATGCGGGTGGTGCGTCGCGCCGAGGACCTCGACGAGGCGATCGCGGCGGCGAGGCGGGAGGCCGCCTCGGCCTTCGGCGACGACACCATGCTGTTGGAGAAGTACGTCGAGCACGGTAGGCACATCGAGGTGCAGGTGCTGGCCGACGACCACGGCCACGTGATCCACCTGTTCGAGCGCGACTGCTCCACGCAGCGACGCCACCAGAAGGTCATCGAGGAGGCTCCCGGCCCGACCGTCGACGCAGACCTGCGCCGCAGGCTGACCAGCTCGGCGGTCGACCTGGCCCGCCACGTCGGATACACCAACGCCGGCACGATCGAGTTCCTCCTCGACACCGAGACCGGCGAGCACTACTTCCTGGAGATGAACACGCGCCTCCAGGTCGAGCACCCGGTGACCGAAGCCATCTGCGCCACACCGACGGGGGCCACCATCGACCTGGTCGAGCAGCAGCTGCGCATCGCCGCGGGCGAGCCCCTCGGCCTCGAGCAGGACGACCTGCAGATCCAGGGGCACGCCATCGAGGCGCGCATCTACGCCGAGGACGCCTTCGGCGGATTCCTCCCACAGGCCGGCACGGCCGACCTGGTGCGCTGGCCCGCGGACGCTCGGGTCGACTCGGCCCTGGAGTCAGGCCAGGTCGTGAGCACCTCCTACGATCCGATGCTCGGCAAGATCATCGTGCACGGCCCGGATCGCGAGAGCGCCCGGCGTGCCCTCATCGCCGCCCTCGACGACACCGCGATCCTGGGCATCACGACCAACACCGGCTTCCTGCGCGGACTCCTGGCCGCGGATGAGTTCCGAGACCTGCGCATCGACACCGGTTGGCTGGACAGTGCCGACATCGCGGCGCCGGATCGCGGACTGCCCCGGGTGCTCGGGGCGTGGGTCGTCGCCCTGCTCGCCGCCGACGGACACCGCGACGCGTTCGGCGCGGACGGCTTCCGACTCGGTGGCCCTGCCGTGCCCACCCGGGTGCGACTGGATGAGGAGGTGCTCGTCGATCTGTCGGCGGGCGAGGTCTCGGTCGACGGCGCCGTCCACCGGGTGCGGCAGCTCTCGGCCGACCAGCACGTGCTCGTGGCCGAGGTCGACGGCCGCCGGGTCACCGCGACGGTCCACGCTCGGCCCAGCGTCGTCGAGGTGTCGTACCAAGGACAGCGCCACGTGTTCACCCCGCCCGACCGTGCCGCGGGCGCGCAGGTCGTGGGCGACGGCTCCCTCACCGCGCCGATGCCCGGCACCGTGCTCGAGGTGCGGGTCGAGGTCGGGGCCCAGGTCACCGCCGGCGACGTGCTGGGCACCATGGAGGCGATGAAGATGGAGCTGTCGCTGACCGCGCCGTTCGACGGCACCGTGGAACAGGTCGGTGCGGCTGCCGGCGACCAGGTCGCGATGGGTCACGTGCTCTTCGAGGTCGCTGGCGAGTCTCCCGGCTCCGCTGGAGAGTCACTGAGTCACCGGTCATGAGTCACTCGATCGCAGGATTGCCCGCCCACGTCACGATCTATGAGGTCGGTCCGCGCGACGGTCTGCAGAACGAGTCGACGATCGTCCCCCTCGACGTGAAGGTCGAGTTCATCGGGCGGCTCGTCGCTGCTGGTCTGCCGATCGTCGAGGCGACCAGCTTCGTCCATCCACGCTGGGTGCCGCAGCTGGCCGATGCCGCCGAGGTGGTCGATCGCCTCGATCTCACCGGCGCCGTCCCGCTGCCGGTGCTGGTCCCCAACGAGCGGGGCCTGGATCGAGCGTTGGCGGCCGGATGCTCGCACATCGCGATCTTCGCCAGCGCCACCGAGACCTTCGCTGCCAAGAATCTCAACTCCACGTTGGAGGGTCAGTTCGCGCTCTTCGAACCGACGATGGAGCGCGCGCTGGCCGCCGGCATGGACGTGAGGGCGTACGTGTCGATGTGCTTCGGCGACCCGTGGGAGGGTGACGTCGCGATCGAGCAGGTCGTGGCGACCGGCTCGCGCCTGCTGGGTCTCGGCGCCAGTCAGCTGTCGCTCGGGGACACGATCGGCGTCGGCACGCCGGGACATGTGGGGGACCTGCTGGAGGCTTTCGCGACGGCCGGCGCCGGCGTCGACCAGCTGGCCATGCACTTCCACGACACGTACGGCCAGGCGCTCGCCAACACCTTTGCGGCGCTCCAGCACGGCATCACGACCTTCGACGCCTCGGCCGGCGGTCTGGGCGGCTGCCCGTACGCCGAGAGCGCCACCGGCAACCTGGCCACCGAGGACCTCGTCTGGATGCTCGACGGGCTGGGCATCGAGCACGGTGTCGATCTGCCCGCGTTGGTCGCGACCACGACCTGGATGGCCGAGCAGCTCGGCAAGACCCCGGCCTCTGCCGTCGCCCGCGCGCTCGGTTCCCGCTGAGACTGACGTTTGGTCACGACTCGCCAGCGTGTCGCAGTCAGAACGTCAATCTCAGCGGGAACCGCAGGGGCAGGTCAGGCGGGGAGGCGGCGGTCCTTGAGCTCGTCGGCGGCGTACTGGCCGATCTGCCAGGTGGCGAGGGCGTCACTGGAGGCGCCGACCGCGCCGCCGATCAGCGGGATGCGGCGACCGATCAGCGTGACGGCCCGCTTTCCCGCGGCTCGACCGATGATCTCGGCGGTGACCTCGCGGCCGAGGGTGTCATCGAGCACCGGGTCGTGCACCGGCGAGGTCGCCAGCGCCATCGGAGATGAGGGCAGGCGATGCTTCTTGACCAGCGAGCGCACCGCGTCCTCGCCGAGCATGCAGGCCAAGATGGCGTTGCGGACACGGGGATCGCGCAGGTCGTAGCCCCGCAGGTGCGCGATGCCGGCCACGAGGTGGCACTGCACGAGCGTGACACCGACGACGTTGGCCGGGACTGCGACCGCGAACATCGCGATGCCGCCGAGGTTCGTCACGAATCCCTGGGCGCCTGCCATGACGGCGTGCTGGCGGGCCATGGCCGCGATGGCGTGCTCGACGTCACCCTCGCGATCGACCAACCGCGCGTCGGCGGCAGCAGCGGCGGAGCGCAGCGGCCCGACGCCGTCGATGGCCCGGTCCAGGGTGCTGCGCACGAACACCCCGGCGTAGCGCGGCGCGAGCTTGGATCCGGCCGTGACGGCTGCCCTGTGGCGAATTCCCATGAGTCCAGCCTATGAGGCGCGACCACGAACCGCAGAACGCCTAGGCTGACGCCATGGTGACGCCCTTCTCGCAGCGGGTCGCCGAGGCCGCCTGGCTCGACGAGGCGACCGCCTGGATCACCGACCGGGTCCGCGACCACGGGCACGACCTCACCGGCGAGGTGCTGCGGTCACGCATCCGGCCGTGGTCGACCCAGCTGGTCGTGCCGACGGACGCCGGTCGATGGTGGTTCAAGGCCAACTGCCGAGCACTCGCATTCGAGCCGGGTCTGCACGCCGCACTGTCCGAGCTGGCACCGGAGTCGGTCGATCGACCGCGCGCCATCGACGCGGGCCGCGGATGGTTGTTGACCAGGGACCTCGGCCCGACGCTGCGAGAGGTGGGCGAGCCGGCGACGGGCGACTGGCAGGCCATGGCTGGTGCGAACGCCCGTCTGCAGACGGCGTTGGCCGCGCACCGGGAACGACTCGTCGGCATCGGAGTGCCGGACTGCGCCCCGACCACCGTCGTCGATCGTTTCGACCGGATGGTGTCGATGTGCATCGAGCTGCCCGATCAGCACCCGGCTCATGTGCCGCCGGAGCTGGACGCCCGGCTGCGATCGGCTCGCCCCAGGCTCCTCGACGCCGTCGCGCAGCTGGAGGCGTCCGAGCTGCCCGTCACCTGGCAGCACGGTGACCTCCACCCGGGCAATGGCATCAGCTCGGCGGACGGCGGCGTGCGGCTGTTCGACTTCGGGGACAGTCAGTGGGCCCACGCGCTGGAATCGCTGATGGTGCCGTTCGGATGGATCACCACGTTGTCCCAGGTCCGGTGGGACCCGGTGCTTGCGGCCTACGCCGCGAGCTGGGGGGTCGAGGTGGCCGATCTGACCGGCGACTGGTCCGCTGCCGCGATGACGCACGCCGTCAACCGGTCGGTCACCTGGTGGGGCTGCCTGGCCGAGGCCAGCGCCGAGGAGTGGCGTGAGTGGGGCGCCGGCCCGATCAACCACCTGTCGCGGGTCCTCGACCCGTGATGCCGGCCCCGCTGCCACCGTCGGGCTGGGACTTCGCCTCCCACACCTGGCCCGACGACGACTGCGTCGCGGCCGGCGCCGATCTCGAGCCCGCCACGGTCGTCGAGGCCTATCGGTCCGGTGCGTTCCCGATGCCGCACGAGGACACCGTGCTGTGGTGGTCGCCGATGGATCGAGGCGTCCTGCTTCCCGGCGGCCTGCGGATCAGCACCTCGCTGCGCCGATCGATGCGCCGGTTCGAGATGACCGTGGACCAGTCGTTCGAGGAGGTCATCGACGCCTGCGCCGATCCCGGCCGACCGGGCTCGTGGATCAATCGCGACATCCGCGACGCCTACGTGCGCCTGCACCGCCTCGGGTGGGCGCACTCGGTCGAGACGCGCGACGGCGAGGGACGGCTCGTCGGCGGGCTCTATGGATTGGCGATCGGTGGGCTGTTCGCCGGGGAGTCGATGTTCCACCACGCGACCGATGCGTCCAAGGTGGCGCTGGTCGAGCTCTCGCGGCGATGGGGCGATGGACTGATCGACACGCAGTGGAGCACGCCGCACCTCGCCTCGCTCGGGGTGGTCGAGATCGGGCGAGCGGACTACCTGGCGACGATCCGGACCCTCATCGACCAGGCGCCGCGCGATGCGTGGTGAGCACTACCGCGCCGCTCGATCCGGTTTTTCCCCGGGGGTGCGCACGTTAGGGACCCGAGGCATCCATAGACTGGCCAGCGAAATCAACCCAACCGTTTTCCCCCAACCGTTTTCCAAGGAGCTCTTGTGGCAATCTCACGCAACGACCTCGTGGCCGCCCTCGCCGACAAGGCTGGCACCACCAAGTCCGATGCCGACGCCGTCCTGTCATCCTTCAGCGAGATCCTGCTGGAGTCGGTCGCCCAGGGCGACAAGGTCTCGATCCCCGGCATCTTGTCGGTCGAGCGGGTCGAGCGCGCTGCGCGCACCGGCCGCAACCCGTCCACCGGCGAGACCATCGACATCCCCAAGGGCTTCGGTGTCAAGGTGAGCGTCGGTTCGCGCCTGAAGGCTGCAGCCAAGTAGCACCTGCGCCGAGACGCTGGCGCCGCCCGACCCCACCAGGTCGGACGGCGCCATCGTCATGTCCGGCGCCGACGACTGAAGCGCGGAGTGATCGATCAGGAGCTGCTGGTGCGTCGTCCGGCCGCCTCCCATGCCTCCATGCCGCCGTCGAGGTTCACCACGTCGTGCCCCCGCTCCTGCAGCCAGGCAGCGGCTCGCAAGGACCGCCCGCCGACATGGCACACCACCAGGGTGCGGGCCTGGGGATCCAGCTCCCCGGCCCGGGACGGGAGGTCGCCCAGCGGGATGTGGGTGGCGCCGTCGATGTGTCCGGCAGCCCATTCGTCGGGTTCGCGCACGTCCAGGACGACCAGCGTCTCCGGCAGCGGATCGGGTAGCGCGGGCAGGTCTGTCGAGGCGATGTCAGCTGAATCCATGGCACCCATCGTGCCTTGCCGAGCCCGCGCCTGACGCAGGTGAGGAAGGTGGGACTGGAATCATGACCACCAGATGGCTACGTTGGAACCCGGCCCCGGCTCAGTGGGCCGTGATCGTGTCCGTGAGTCCCCCGGTCGAGAGGTGTGAATGTGATCGCCGACGACGTGGTCGTCCTACCCTTCGAGACGTCCACCCCTGCCATCGCGCGGACCCGGCTGGCGTCCTTCCTCACCGTCAACATGGCGTCGTCGGAGGTCATCGACGACGCCTTGCTGGTGATCAGCGAGATGATCGCCAACGCGGTCAATCACGGCGGTCCCACCGACGACGGTGGCATCGAGATCAGCTGGACCATCAACGGCGACCTCCTCGAGCTCAGCGTGCTCGACGCCGGATCGGGCGGCTCCCTGACGCCGATCGACTTCGACGAGGACTCGCTCAGTGGTCGCGGACTGTCGATCATCAGCCGGATCGCCGATCGCTGGTGGGTCGACATGTCGCAGGGAACGCGGGTCAACGCCGAGCTGCACCTGACGCCTCAGTGAGCCCGCTGCTCCGCACGCCCTAGGCTGACCCATCATGGGCAAGAAATCGAGACTGAAGAACCGCGCCGCCAAGAAGGAGCGCATGCCATTCGTGGCCCGCACCTTCGAGGGGCTGCCGCACGAGGTCGACTGGATCGCGCTGCGTGAGTTCGTGCCGTCGGCCACCGTCACCGCCGCGCTTGCCGCAGGCGGGGAGGTCACCGTCTGCTCCCTGCTGCCCGGCGGTGGTGCAGGTCTGGTGCGTCCTGACGGCGAGGTGTGGCTCGGCCTGCAGGTCGTGCACAACTTCGGCGACGTCTCGCGCGATCTGGCCCACGTGATCGAGCAGGCCGCCGACATCGAGCCCGGCCACCCGATCACGATGAGCGATCCGGGTGTCGGGCCTCGTCTGCAGGATCTGCTCGACCTGTCCGCGCCGTTCGACGTCGAGGTGCACGACGGCTTCGACTACTGGCTCGAGGGCGTCGATGCCGGTGAGGACACCGCCGCGCTGCTCGAGGAGGCCAACGAGTCCGTGGCTCCCACCATCCGCCTGTCGTCGGTCGAGGGCGCCTACTGGACCGAGATGGGCCCCCACCGCTATCTGCGCTGGGTCATGCCGCACGACGACTCAGCCCTGCTCGACGCGCTCGCCCGGCTGCAGGCGGCTCGTGGCGACGCGTTGACCGAGGACAGCAAGCTGATCGGGCACTTCCGTGCGCACGGCCGGCTGGTCCCGGTCTGGGAGTTCGAGGTCGGCGCCGATGCTCTGGAGGAACCGGCGGCGGCGTTCGAGCAACGCCTCGCGGACGCCCTGGCCGACACCGCGCCACTGACGCCCGAGCAGCGCTCGGCGCGCAGCAACATCGTCAGCCGCCAGGTCGCGATCCGCTGACGGGCGCTTCAGCGCCGTTGGTGCACGCGCACCCAGTCGATCTTGAAGTTGAACTCATCACGCGTCACGGACGGATCCGGCCAGCCCCAGTAGTTGCTTCCCACCTGCATGTTGAAGCGCAGGTGGAAGGTGTCCTCGAAGGACGGTCCGTCCATGTAGGGCACCTCGCCGCTGATCGGGCGCGCGACGCCCACGGTCCGTCCATCGAACGTGTACCGCAGGCAGGTGGGCGACCAGTTCACCCCGTAGGTGTGCCAGCCCTGCCAGATCGGTGTCGACATGGTCGGACGCCGCAGGAAGTGCGCGGTGCTGCCCAGCTGTGAGGTGTCCTCCCACGAGTTCCACTCATAGGAGCTCGAGGGGTCGAAGTTGCGGGTCGTCGGCGCCCCGTAGGACTCCATGACGTCGATCTCGCCGTTGGTGTGATCGGCGCGCAGCCAGAAAGCGGGCCAGACGCCCTGGGACATCGTGGCCGAGCTCGGCACCCACATGCGGGCCTCGAAGTAGCCGTACCGCTGACTGAACCGTCTGCTGCTGGCCGCGTCCGGCGACTCGTAGGTCGCCTTCTTGATGGTGTCCACGTAACCGGTGGAGTAGCGGCGGACGCGGTTCGTCTCGCCGTACGTCGATCGTGGATTGGAGCGCCACTCCTGCTCGGGCTCGCGGCGACCGGCGATGTCGAGGTACCCGTCGTGGACGGTGACGTTGTCGCGATCGATGTAGGCGGCGTCGTGGTTCAAGAAGGTGTCGTCACGCACGCGCCAGAGGTCCGGGTCGAGGCGCGTGCCGCTGAAGTCCTCGGCGAACGTCTGCACCCCCTGGGCGGGATCGCTGTAGTCGATCGTGTCGCACGATCTCGCCGTGCTGGGCGGCGGCGTGACCGTGATGCGGGTGCTGCGCAACCGCACGTCCTGGGTGCCGGACATGTTCTGCACCCCTACGTACACGCGGACGCGCGAGCCGGCCGCCTTCGTCTGCAGCCGTCGCGTTCGGGTGGACCACGCGGTCGACCTCACGGTGGTCGTCGCGGTGGAGCGCTGCACCACCGTGCGGCCGACGACCTCCTCCAGCCGGAGCACGACACGGCGCGGCGTGGCGGAGGTGCGCAGCCGGATCGACAGGTCGACCGTGCTGTCGACCACTGGTATCGCCGACGGACTCGCCGAGGAGAGCACTGACAGCTGCTGGTGACGTGCGCGGCTCGACGCCGGCCGCACGTGGCCGGCGGTCGATCGGTTCGGGTACCGGTGCCGGGTGAGGCGGTCACCGGGCCCGGGCTGCCAGCCGGAGGTGTTGACGGCGAACGTCGGATTCGACACGTAGCGGGCACCGGCCGC
>JBBSRN010000065.1:0-11408 GCA_038242985.1 Propionibacteriales bacterium
CCACGACGGTCGAAGCGGCGGCCAGCACGAACGCGGGCCACGGGATCGGCCACAGCTCGCGGATCCGGAAGCCGAGGCCGAGCCCGAACAGGCCGGCGGCCAGCAGCAGCGTGGTGAGCACCTCGGCGACGCTGAGGGCGGACTCCGGCAGCACCCCGAACGAGCGGATCGCCACGGTGATGGCGAAGCCGATGACGAACCACGGGACCAGGGGAAGGCGAGTGCCGTCGTCCTGCTCCGAACCGCGCGCCGACAGTGCGTACACCGGCGCGAGCAGCATCACGCGACCGAGCTTGATCGTGGTGGCGATCGCGATGGCGCCGGAGCCGACGATCGAGGCGGCGGCCACGACCTGGGCGACCTCGTGGATGCTGGCGCCGGCCCACACGGCCGCCTGCTCGTCGGTGAGCCCGATCAGGTTCGCGGTCCACGGGAGCAGCACGATCATGATGCTGCCGAACAACGTGACCATCGCCACCGACAGCGCGACGTCCTTGTCCTTGGCCCGGACCGCATCGGCGACCGCGGCGATCGCGGCGGCGCCACAGATGGAGAATCCTGCGGCCAGCAGGGTGACGAATCGCCGGTCGAGGTCCAGTCGCGAGCCGATGAAGATCGTCATCGAGTAGGTCGTGATGACCGTGGCGGCGATGACGACCAGGCCGGCGACGCCGACGCCGAGGATGTCACCGAAGGGCAGGCGCAGGCCCAACATGACGACGCCCAGGCGCAGCAGCAGCTTGGTGAGCTTGGCGTGGCCCTGCAGTGCGCGGGCATCGCCCCAGCGCGAGTTCGCCACGACCGCGCCGATGATCAGCGCGATGAGCAGGGCGCTGAGCAGCGGCACGAACGAGCTCAGGACCACCGCGGCCACGGCCGCGACCACAGGAGGGACGAGGCGCAGGGTCAGGGGTGCGGGGGCAGCGGTGTCGTTGCTCATGAGTCCACTCTGGGGCCACGGGAAGCAGCGCGGTAGGCGGCGTGGGCGACATGGGGTATAACCAATGGTGATGACTCCGGAGATCGATCTCGAGACACTGCGCCTGCTCGTCGCGATCAGCGACACCGGCAGCCTGAACAAGGCCGCCCAGGTGCAGGGCATCAGCCAGCCGGCGGCGAGCGCCCGGGTGCGGGCCTTCGAGGCCCGATGGCGACTGGCGGTCATCAGGCGGTCGGCTCGCGGCTCGCAGCTGACCGTCGACGGCGAGGCGGTGATCTCGTGGGCGAAGGCGGTGCTGCACGGCGCCGACACGATGCGCGGGAGCCTGGCCGCGCTGAGTGCTGAACGCCGGTCCGGGGTGAAGATCGCTGCGAGCCTGACGGTCGCCGAGCACGTGCTGCCGCAATGGCTCGGCGAACTGCACGTCCGGCGGCCCGACGTGTACCCGACGTTGCGGGTGGTCAACACCGAGCAGGTGCTGGCGGCGGTGCGGTCCGGCGACGTGGACCTCGGATTCATCGAGTCGACCCAGCAGCCCGAAGCGCTGGCGCGCGCAGTCGTCGGGGAGGACCGGCTGGTGGTGGTCGTCGCTCCTGATCATCCGTGGGCGAAACGGCGTGCCCGCCTGTCCGAGGACGATCTGGTCGCAGCTCGTTGGGTGCTGCGCGAGTCCGGCAGCGGTACCCGCAGCACCTTCGAGCGGGCGCTGGGCCACGATGTCGACGTCGCACTCGAGGCCAGCTCGACCACGGCCCTGGTCGGTGCTGCGGCGGCGGGCGTGGGCCCGGCCGTGGTGTCGGCCCGGTCGGTCGCCACCGAGCTGCAGACCGGGCGCCTCGTCGAGGTCGAGACGGGCCTGGACCTGGTGCGTCCCCTCACTGCCGTCTGGCGCCAGGACCAGCGACTGTCCGACTCTGCGGCAGATCTGCTGGCCCTGGCCAAGCCGGACCAGCGACTGTCCGACTCTGCGGCAGATCTGCTGGCCCTGGCCAAGCCGGACCGGCGACGCTGATCAGCTCACGAGATCGGGGTGATGGATCGCCGCGACGTCGGGGTGGGCGCGCAGGCGAGCCTTCAGCAGATTCTCCCCGTAGCGCGCCGCGAGCACGTTCTCGGCGTCCTGGGTGATGCCCCGGGGCTGCGCGGCGAGCTGCGGGGGCAGCTGGATCGGCGGGATCTCCGCGGCCAGGCTCGGGTTGAAGAAGTAGGGGATCGAGAGCCGCTCGGCGCCGGCCGGGGGAGCCACCACCCGGTGGTTCGTGGCGCGCAGGTACCCGTCGGTGGCGACCTCCATCAGCTCGCCGATGTTGACCACGAAGGTGCCGTCGACCGGCGGCACGTCGAACCACGCGTCGTCGCGCTGCACCTGCAACCCGCCGACTCCCGGCTCGATCAGGAGCAGCGTGAGGATGCCGGGATCCTTGTGCGCGCCGACCCCCTGCGGTGCGTCGTCGCTACCGGGATAGCGGACCAGCTTGAGCAGCGTCGACGGCAGGTCGAAGGTGCTGTCGAAGTGATCCGGTGCCGCGCCCAGCGCGGTCGCCCACTCGCGGACCAGGCGCATGCCGAGCGCGGAGAGACGGTCCGTCCACGCCGTGAGCACCGGACGCAGCTCGGGCAGCGCGGCCGGCCACTGGTTCGGTCCCTCGAGCCGCAGGTAGGGCGGCTGATCGGCCCCGCTCGCGCTGGACCGCTGGGCCGGCTCGCGCTCGGCACCGATGTCGATCTGCTCGCGCCAGTCGGTCACGCCCTGGGTCAGCTCGCCGCCCACCCGGGTGTAGCCGCGGAACCACGGGCTGCGGGTCATCTCGATCGAGAGCTTCTCCTCCTCGGTGAGGGCGAAGAAGCGTCGCGCCGTGTCGAACAGCACGGTCACCACGTCGTCGGGGATCCGGTGCACCAGGTGGAAGAATCCGACCTCGTGCGTCGCCTCGCGCAGCCGGTCGCGAAATCTCTGTGCCGACTCCGGGCCGGCGTCCAGATCGGCGAGGTCGAGCAGAGGCAGGTCAGTGGTGCTCACAGGCTCAGGCTACTGATCGGCGCGACCAGTCAGTCGTGGGCGCCCGGAACCGTCTGGTCCCAGTCGATGACCGAGCCGGTCACGACACCGCTGCGATCGCTCAGCAGCAGCACTGCGAGATCGGTCATCTCATCGACCTGTCCGAGCCGGCCCATCGGCTGCGCTGTCGCCGCACGTTCGGCCCAGCCGTCCTCGGCTGCGTGGAACTCCCGCTGGATGGCATCCTCGCCCTCGGTCTGGGTCCAGCCGATGTTGATGCCGTTGATGCGGATCCGGTCGAACCGGTGGGCGTGCGCGACGTTCTTCGTCAGTCCGGCAAGGCCGGCCTTGGACGCCACGTAGGGCGCGAGGTAGGGCTGGCCGCCGTGCGAGGACATCGTGATGATGTTGACGATGTTGCCCGGTGCCGATCGCCGCAGCATGTCCCGCACGGCTGCCTGCATCAGGAAGAACGGACCGCGCAGGTTCACCGCGACGTGCTGGTCGAACAGCTCGGGCGTGGTGTCGAGCAGCGACCCACGGGTCGTCAGGCCGGCGCAGCAGGCGAGGGCGTCGATGCGGCCGTGCTTCGCGACGACCGCCTCGACCGAGGCGATCGCCGAGGCCGGGTCGGCGACATCGGCCTGCACGAATCCGTGCTGCGGTCCGAGCTCGGCCGCCAGCTGCTCACCCTGCTCGGCGCGACGGCCCGACACGACGACCGTGGCACCTGCAGCGGCGGCCGCGCGGGCGATGCCCGCCCCGACTCCTTGCGTGCCGCCGCTGACGAGGACGATCTTGTCCTGCAGCATCATCGGGCCGTGGTGGTCTCGTGGCGGACGGTGCAGGCGTCCAGCGCAGCACCCATCTGCTCGGCGTCCCAGTCCTCGTCGAGGCCTTGACGCACCAGATCACTTTGCGCGAGGGGGGTGAGCCCGTCGACGTTGGCGTCCCGATCCAGGTTGGTCGGGAACGGGTACCCCTCGGCGGACGACGCGATCACCCGACTCAGCGCCGCAGCGTCCCAGCCGGCAGCCTTGCGTGCCGACAGCGCGGGATAGAGAGCCTTCGTCACGCCGGCGCGATCGACGGTCTCCATCGCCCGACCGAACGCCGATGACACCTGCAGCAGGTTGGCCATGCGCTGGATGTCGGTCGACACGTTCGATCCGGCACCGTGGAACAACGCAGGATTGAAGAAGCCGGCGTCGCCCTTGGCGAGGGGGAGCTGCACGTGGTGCGCCGCGAAGT
This sequence comes from Propionibacteriales bacterium, assembly GCA_038242985.1. GTDB lineage: Bacteria > Actinomycetota > Actinomycetes > Propionibacteriales > Nocardioidaceae > Aeromicrobium. Next base: position 4,191 of record JBBSRN010000065.1, read on the forward strand.
GCTCGCGGAACTGCGGCAGGCGCCACGCCAGGTAGCCGGGCACGTACTGGTGCGAATAGGGCAGGTACAGCGTCGGGCCGCTCTCGACGGGCATGTCCGAGTGGGCCACGGCACCCTGCAGCGTGAGCACGGGCGAGAGCGTGTGCACGTGCGTCGGGTACTGCGTGACGGTGGCGTTGGACAAGAAGCCCAGGTGGTAGTCCCGATGCGGATCCTGGGCGGTGCCGCCGGGGCGGACCACGTTGATCTGTGAGGTGAGCTGATATCCCGGGCCGAGCCAGGCGTGGGCGATCAGGGCGAGCATGTCGTTGGCGTAGTAGTCGACGAAGACCTCGGGATCGGCGAGGGCGAGCTTCTCCAGGGCGTTCCACACCCGGCTGTTGGCGCCGGGCTTGGCGAAGTGGTCGCCCTTGGCCTGGCCGCTGGCGGCTTCGTCGGCGATCAGATGATCGAAGGCGGCGGTGGCCCGATCGACGACCTCGATGTCGTCGTAGGCGCCCCGCAGCACCACGATCCCCGGGCCCTCGGTCAGTGCCTGGACCAGCTCGGCCTCCACGACGTCGCCGTGGCCGTCCGCAACTGCCGCGCGCAGCGTCGCGGACTCGAAGATCAGGACGTTGTCGACGACCTCGGCAGCATGCGGGTAGTCGATGAGCTCCGTGGTCTGACTGACCAGCGCGGCGAAGTCGTCGAGATCGCAGTCGGCCTCGGTCAGTCGGGGTCCGAAGGTGGTGCGAGTCGCGGCCGGTGGCGTGGAGGCGGTGTCAAGGGCGGTCATGTCCCCACGCTAGGCGGACCCATGGGTGAAAGGAACCTCGAGAAGACGTCAAAAAGACGTCATTGTGACACACTGCGCTGATGTCCACGTATCGACGTCACCCGTACCGGCTGCGCGAGATCGCTCAGCAGTCCGGGCTCAGCCAGTCGACCGTGGACCGGGTGCTGCACGAGCGCCCGGGTGTCCGGGCCGGCACGGTCGCCGAGGTGCACCGGGCCATCGCCGATCTGGACCGTCAGGCGTCGCAGGTTCGACTCGTCGGTCGTACGTTCATGGTCGACCTCGTGATGCAGGCGCCCGAACGATTCTCCTCAGCCGTGCGCGCTGCCCTCGAGGCCGAGCTGCCCGGTCTGCGCCCGGCGGTCATCCGGTCCAGGTTCCACCTGCGGGAGGAGGGCGACCCCGACCAGATCGTCCACACCCTGCGTCAGGTGCGGTCCCGCGGCAGCCAGGGTGTGCTGCTGAAGGCGCCCGACGTGCCGCAGGTGGCGGCTGAGATCGAGGCGCTCGCCACGGCCGGCATCCCGGTCGTGACCCTGGTGACCGATCTGCCGATGAGCCGGCGTCAGGCCTATGTCGGCATCGACAATCGCGCGGCCGGCGCGACGGCTGCCTATCTGCTCGACCAGTGGTGCGGCGTCGGCGACGTGCTCGTCACGTTGAGCAGCTCGAGCTTTCGCGGCGAGGAGGAGCGCGAGATGGGCTTTCGTCAGGCATGGCGACAGCTGGCGCCCGAGCGGGCGGTGCACGACGTCACCGAGACCGCCGGGCTCGACGAGCCGATGCGCCGGCTCGTGCACGACGCGCTGGACCGGTACCCCGGGATCGACTCGGTCTACTCGATCGGCGGGGGCAACCGGGCGATCGTCGATGCCTTCGCCGCGGCCGGGCGACCGCTGCGCTCGGTGATCGCGCACGATCTCGATGACGACAACGCCGCTCTGCTGCGCAGTCGCCGGATCTCCGCGGTGCTGCACCACGACCTGCGCGCCGACATGCGCCGGGCCTGTCGCGTCGTGATGCAGGCCCACGAGGCGCTGCCCGGCGTGGCTACCACGGTGCCCTCGCAGATCCAGGTGGTCACGCCATTCAACGAGCCGATCGGGCTGGGCGGCTGAGCGGCTTCAGGGCGTCGACTCGGCCAGGTTCTTCAGGACGCGCAGCTGCTTGCGCACCATGACCACATCGCCCCACGCGAGCGCCTCGGCGCGCAAGCGGGTCAGGCGGGTGGGCGCGGCGGCGACGAGCCGGCACACGATGCGTGAACCGGTGCCGTGCTGCTCGGCGGCGTACGTCATGGCGACGGCGCCGAACAGCTTCTGGCCCCGGGCCGTGGTCGTGCCCGTCCACTGATGAGGTGCGTCGAACGAGGTCAGCACGAGCACCGTGGCCATCGTCTGGCCCAGCACGAGGTTCTCGGTGCCGGGCGTGAGAGTGCGCGGGCTGCGGCGGCCGAGATTGTCGATGATGTCGTAGGAGTACGGCGCCACGGCCAGCTGGCACAACCAGCGCCAGGTGATCTCCACCGGCGCTGCCACGTCGATCGCTCGCGTCATCGCGACGGACGGCCCGTCGACCGCGGTGTCGGCCGGGTAGTGGCGGTCAGCCTCGTCGTCGGTGGCACCCCAGACCAATGGCAGGCCGCGCGGTTCGTCCATGCGGCAACCGTAGTGCTCGCCGCTGCGCGGTGACGGACGATCAGCCGGTGTAGGTGAACGAGGAACCGCTCTGCCCGAGGCACGAGTCGCCGGCCACCGAGGCGGGGAACTTGTAGCGGGTGAGCGTGACGCAGTCGACGAGCTCCTGCCCACCCCAGACCTGCGCCCAGGTGCCACCGGTCTTGACCCAGAGCACGGAGTAGCCGCCGCACTCGGGCGTGAACACGCCGCCTGCGGCCCACCCGGCCGGTTGCAGCTTGCTGACCCGGATCTGCGGCTTGTTGCTGCAGTCGCTGCCCGCTTCGTCCTGCAGTCGGGTCAGCTCGGCTGCGATGAACTCCTTGAAGTCGCTCGGGGCCTTCGACAGCCCGTCGGCGGCAGCCGAGTCCTTCACCGTGACCCCGGAATCCTGCTCGGTGTCGTAGTCGATGGCGGGCGTCTTCGGATCCGGGGCATCCCCGGTGGGGGTCGGTGGCGGGGTCTGCGTGGGTGCGGCGCTCGTCGAGGCGGTGGCCGTCGGTGTCGGTTCGGCCGCGCGCTCGGCGTCCTCGTCCTTGGCCTCGCTGCAGCCGGCAAGCGCCAGTGCCAGGCACACCGATCCGATCAGAGCACGCTTCATGGGCCCATCATCACCCAGCAGGCGGGCCCGTGACATCAGGGGCTGGTGTGGCGCACGAGGTTTGTCTGGTGACTAGGGGCGTCCGGCGTGCGGCACCTCGACCGTGGCGGTCAGGATCGCGGCCTCGGCGGCGGCCCTGCGGTTGTCGGCCAGGAAGTCCGGGGCGCAGCACATGAACAGGGTTCGGCCGTCCGCGCCGCCGAGCATGCACGCGAAGGCGCCCATCGGGGTGTCGATCTGGCCGACGATCTCGCCGCCCTCGCGCACCCGGATCACCCGGCCGTGCACGGCGTCGGCGATCCACAGCATCCCGTCGGCGTCGAGGCCGCAGCCGTCGGGGGCCGCGTCGGTGGTCGCGACCACCTCGCCGATGTCGGTGCTGGTCGGTAACGGACCGAGCTCGGCCCACACCCGGTGGTCGCTCAGCGATCCGTCGTCGGCGATCGTGAACGCCGAGACCCGGTTGCCGAACGTCTCGTCGACCAGCAGCGTGGTGCCGTCGGGGGTGATGACGCTGCCGTTCGGGAAGTGCAGTCCCTCGGCCACCTGGGTGACCGTGCTGTCGGGATCGATCCGCAGCAGGGTGGCCGTCCTGGCTGCCGCTCCGCCCATCAGGTCGAAGCCGAAGTTGCCGACGTAGGCGCGGCCGCGGTCGTCGACCACCATGTCGTTGGGATCGCCGGTCACGTGGTCGGCCAGATCGGCGTGGGTGACCAACGTGCCGTCGGGCTCCTGTCGCAGGATCCGCGCATCGTGCTGCGAGACGATCAGCAGCCTGCCGTCGGGCAACCAGCCGAGCCCGGACGGCTGCTCGGGGACCTCGGCCTCGACCCGCAGGTCGGAGCCGTCCTCGCCGCAGGAGAACACCTGGTGCAGGTAGAAGTCGGAGAACCACAACCGGTCCTCGTGCCACCGGGGGCATTCAGAGAAGTGGAGGTCGGGAACGATCGTGGTGAGCTCGCGGGTCATGGGGTCACCCTCGACCCGGCGGTGGCGGGTGTCAACGGTGCGTCAGCGCCCACCGTCTCGGCCCATGACGCTTCGGCTGACCGCGCGCCTATTCTGGGCACGTGACGGATCGTTGGAAACAGGCTGCTGAGCAGCAGGAGTGGATGCAACGCCACCAACAGGCGCTGCACCAAGCGCCTGAGGTCGGCCTCGAGCTGCCTGAGACCCACACGTACATCGCCGATGCCCTGAGCTCCCTCGGCCTCGATCCGGAGGTACACCCCGCAGCCGGAGTCACCACCCGCATTCGCGGTCGGGAGCCCGGCCGGGCGACCGTCCTGCGTGCTGACATGGACGCTCTACCGGTCACCGAACGAAGCGGCCTCGAGCATCCGTCGCTCCGCCACGGTGCGATGCACGCCTGCGGCCATGATCTGCACATGGCCATGCTCCTCGGGACTGCAGCCTGCCTTCGGGATGAGCCTCCCCGACATGACGTCGTGCTGGCGTTCCAGCCGGGGGAGGAGACTGATCGCGGGGCGGTGCCCACACTGGAGGCCCACCAGAATCTGCGGGTGGGTGACGCGCGTTCCTTCGCCATCCACGTCCACTCCACGTGGCCGGCCCACTCGGTGCATCTACGAAGTGGGACCTTCATGTCGTACGGGGACTGGTTCCGGATCGACTATGCCGGGCCCGGGGGGCATGCCAGCCAACCCCATCTGGCCGGTAATCCGGTGGTCGCCAGCGCGGAATTCGTTCGTGCGCTGGGTGAGGCGGTAGTCGCTCTCGCCGAGCATGAGCACCTCGTTGCGACCGTCACCGAGTCTGCGATCGGCAACACCGTCAATGTGATCGCCGCGACAGGTCACCTTCGCGGCACGGTCCGGACGCTCAGTACGGAACGCCGCGAAGCCGTGCATCGGACACTGCACGAGGCCGCTGTCGCCACCGCTGAAGCCGTCGGTCTGACCGCGCGTGTGAATATCTCCGAGGGTTATCCCGCAGTCGTCAACGATGTGGACTACGTGGACGCGTTGCGGCGCACGCTCGGTGACCACCCCCAGGAGGTGAGGATCGCCGAGATGGACGAGCCCTCGATGGTGATTGAGGACTTCTCGTACTTCCTGCAACGCTGGCCCGGGGCTATGGTCTACCTCGGTGCGCAGGTGCCGGGCCACGAAGCCTTCAATCACGCCGCCGACGCCGTCTTCGAGACCGACGTGCTTCGCACCGGCGCCGGGCTGCACCTCGTGGTCGCGGACGGGCTCAGCTGAAGTCCGCGGGGACACGGGCGCCGCGGATGGTGGTGCTGCGCGCCGCGGCGGCATTGGCTTGCGTCACGGCCTCGACCAGCGTCGACCCCTGCGCCAGCTGGGCCACGAGGCAGGCGCAGAAGACGTCGCCTGCGCCGCTGGCGTCGACGGTCTCTACCTGGTGACCTGCAACGTGGACCGCAGGCGTCACCAGATCGGAGGCGTGTTCCCAGCACGACGCTCCGCCTGAACCCATCGTCACCACCACCGCGCCGTCAAAGGCGAGGTCGCGGACACACTGGTCGACCTCCTCGCGGGAAATTGGTTCTGGTCGTCCGGCCAGACGGCCGAGCTCACCGCGGTTGGGGACGAGAATGTCGACGTCGGCGAGCAGCCGCTGCACCGGTGATGGGTCGTCGGGCATGGGCGCGGGATTGAGGACCAGCACCGACGTGCCGCGTGAGTGAGCGACCTCGGCCACCGTCATCAGGGGAACTTCGAGCTGGGCCAGCACGTACGCAGGTGCGAGCTCGGCGAGCGACACTGCGACCTCGCTCGCGCTCAGCGTGGCGTTGGCGCCGGGATCGACCACGATGGAGTTCTCTCCATGCATGTCGACGACCACGACAGCGACGCCGGTGTACGCGTCGGCGCGCTGCCTCACCCCGGACACGTCCACGCCGCTCGAACGCAGCGCGTCGGTGGCGGCCCTGCCGTTCTCGTCGCGCCCGACCGCGCCCACCATCGCCACGCGCGCCCCGAGCGTCGCGGCTGCGGCTGCCTGGTTAGCGCCCTTTCCACCCGTGGAGGTGCGACGACCGTGGGCGAGCACGGTCTCACCGGGGAGGGGGAGTGCGGCAACCTCGAGCGTGGTGTCGTCGTTGAGAGATCCCACGACGCACACCAGATGACCGTCAGGCATCTGGGGACCCCAGTGAGTCGAGCGCGACCAGCACCAGCCGCCAGTAGCGGTCAGCATCGAGGTGCAGTGCCACCTGCGCGTTGGGCCGCTCGTCGGGGTAGCGCTCGAACAGATCGACCACGGTCGTGCCGCGGGTCCAGCGTCCTTCGAGCTCGACAGCCACGAAGGCCTCCCGCCACTGGATGACGTCGGGGTCCACGAGGGCTGCGATGGTGCACGGATCGTGGACCGGCGGGGAGTCGAACTCCCAGATCCGCTCGTAGGAGTCGCCGAAGAACCCCATCCACGCTGCGCACGTCTGTCCCACGGGGTGATCCATCGCCTGCATCTGACTGACGACCTCCGGAGTCGCCAGCGCCTGGTGGGTCAGGTTCAGCCCCACCATCTTGATCGGCAGCCCGGATCGAAGCACGACATCGAGGGCCTCCGGGTCGGCGTAGGTGTTGAACTCCGCGGTCGGCGTGTGATTGCCCCGCTCCGTCGACCCGCCCATGAAGATCACCTCGGCGATGTTCTGGGCGAGGTCGGGTTCGGAGGTCAGCAGCAGCCCGAGATTGGTCATGGGGCCGGTCACCACCACGGTCACCGGCTCTTCGGTCTCGCGGAGCACTCGCGCCATGAGCTCACCGGCTGACTCCGCAACGGGCTCCGAGAGCGGATCGGGGAGCGTGGGGCCGTCCAGGCCGCTGACGCCGTGCACGTAGTTGCCGAGGGAGATCTCGCCGCGCATCGGCCCTGCAGCGCCTTGGGCGACGGGCACGTCGTCCCGGCCGGCCAGGGCCAGCACTGCCAGCGCGTTGCGTGTTCCGTCCTCGACCGAGCAGTTGCCGAAACAGGTGGTCAGTCCGAGCAGACGGATGCTGGGGGAGCCCAGGGCCAGCAGGATCGCGACAGCGTCGTCGTGCCCGGGATCGCAGTCGAGGAGGACCGGCCGGGTGGTCACCGGCTGACCTGTCCCAGCCAGCGCAGCATGGAGCCGACCAGCGGACTGAAGCCGGGCCAGGCCAAGAAGTCCTCAGGGCACCAGTGCGGGCCGA
>JBBSRN010000066.1:0-11254 GCA_038242985.1 Propionibacteriales bacterium
CCACGCGGCGACCACCTCGGCGATGTCGTCGGCGGTCACCTCCTCGTGCAGCATCTGCGGCTCGTCGGAGCGGGCGGCCTCCGCGGCCTGCGCATCGGCCAGCTGCCGCTCCATCGCCGGGATCTCCCCGTAGTTCAGGCGCGAAGCCGTCTCCAGATCACCCTCGCGCTGGGCCCGCTCAGCAGCACCGCGCACCTCATCGCTGCGCTCCTTGATGTCGCCGACCGCGTTGAGCGTGTGCTTCTAGGCATGCCAGCGCTGCTCGAGGGCGCGCAGGGTCTCCTGCTTGTCGGCGAGCTCGGCGCGCAACGTGGCAAGCCGATCGCGGCTGGCGTCGTCGCTCTCCTTCGCGAGGTGCAGCTCCTCCATGCGGAGCCGATCGACGGCACGACGCAGCTCATCGATCTCGACCGGACTGGAGTCGATCTCCATGCGCAGCCGGCTGCCCGCCTCGTCGATCAGGTCGATCGCCTTGTCGGGCAGCTGCCGACCGGGGATGTAGCGATCGGACAGCGTCGCAGCGGCCACCAGCGCCGCGTCCGAGATGGCCACCTTGTGGTGCGCCTCGTAGCGCTCCTTGAGGCCGCGCAGGATCGCCACGGTGTCGGCCGGACTCGGCTCGCCGACCAGCACCTGCTGGAAACGGCGCTCGAGGGCGGCGTCGGACTCGATGCGCTCGCGATACTCATCCAGCGTGGTGGCACCGATGAGCCGGAGCTCGCCGCGCGCCAGCATGGGCTTGAGCATGTTGCCGGCATCCATCGAGCTGTCGCCGCCGGCTCCGGCGCCGACGACGGTGTGCAGCTCGTCGATGAAGGTGATGACCTGGCCGCCGGCCTCCTTGATCTCCGAGAGCACGGCCTTGAGCCGCTCCTCGAACTCACCGCGATACTTGGCCCCGGCCACCATGGCCGACAGGTCCAGCGAGATGAGGCGCCGGCCCTTGAGCGTCTCGGGGACGTCACCATCGACGATGCGCTGGGCGAGGCCTTCGACCACGGCGGTCTTGCCGACGCCGGGCTCGCCGATCAGGACCGGGTTGTTCTTGGTGCGCCGACTCAGCACCTGCACGACGCGGCGGATCTCGCTGTCCCGCCCGATGACGGGGTCGAGCTTGCCCTCGCGCGCGATCGCGGTGAGGTCGACGCCGTACTTGTCCAGCGATTGGTAGGTGTCCTCGGCGTCCTGGCTCGTGACGCGAGTGCTGCCCCGCACGGTGGAGAACGCAGCCTGCAGCGAGTCCGCCGTGGCGCCCGACCTCGCGAGCAACGCCGAGACGGCCGAATCGACGGTCGCCAGGGCCACCACGAGGTGCTCGGAGGACACGAAGTCGTCGCCGAGCTGCCCGGCCAGGTCCTGGCCGCGTTGCAACACCTGCATCGCGGTGCGGGAGAGCCCGGGGCTCTGCACGCTGGCCCCGCTGGCCGACGGCATGGCGTCGACGAGGCGCCGCGCCTCCGCGCCGACCTGAGCGGCATCGACGCCCGCGGCCTGCAGCAGGGGTGCGGCGGTGCCACCGGTCTGCCCCAGCAGCGCGGTGAGCAGGTGGGCGGGCTCGACCGACGGATGACCGGCCGCGACGGCTGCGGACGCGGCGCTGGTCAGCGCCTGCTGGCTGCGGGTGGTGAACGACGAGAGGTCCATGCGGATCATGCTCCTGTGCTGGTGGGACGTACCTTCATCTCAACACCATCAGAGTTGAGTCCATTCCTGTCAACTTTTCATCAGTAACCGCTGAAGTGGTCGGTGCGCACCCGCTTGGCTCGTCTCGAGAGCGCGCCGCGCAAGGCGTTGACCATCGCCGGCGGCCCGGACACGTACGCGATCCGGTTCGCGAGATCGGGCACGACCTCGGCCAGGAGATCGACCGACAGCACGGGTGCCTCGGTCCAGGTCCACGCCTCGGGCATCGCCGGCGGCCGGGTGGGTGAGACCAGCACGACCCGCTGGTCCGACAGCTCGGCCAGGAACGGCACGTCGTCCCCGGACGGCACGGCGTAGACCACGATCGCGTCGCGGTCGCCACCATGGCCCAGCTGACTGAGGAACGGGGTGACGCCGATGCCGCCGGCCACCAGCAGGACCGGGATCGACCGGTCACGCGGCAGCACGAAGTCGCCGCCCACACCGGTCGACTGGATCCTCGCTCCGACCGGAAGATCGACCAGTGCCCGCTTGAAGCTGGACGCCGGCTCGGGCACCCGCACCGAGAACGACATCGTCCGATCGGGCCCGGGGGTCGAGCTGATGGTGAAGGTCCGGCGCGTGCCGCGGGTGTCCGCGCGGGCGTGGGGCAGGTGCAGCTCGGCGTACTGTCCAGCCTCGAAGCGGTGCGACCGGGACGATCGGAAGACCAGCTCGTGGGTGTCGGCGCCGTGCCGGTGGTGATCGACCAGCTCCAGTCGCAGTCCGCTGCGGCGCGCGAACGCGCAGGCCAGCACATTGCCGATCAGCAGGGCAGCGACCTGCCACTGGTCGGCGATGCCGAACAGCGGCGGCGCCTGGATCATGACCAGGATCGCCAGCGGGTAGGCATAGACGATGCCAGCCACGACGGCGACGGCCAGCTGCTGGTGCCGTCGCGGCGGCAGCGTGAGGGGCTCGCTGAGCATGAAGCCGGCGAAGAAGACGAACGGCGACGTCTGGATCGCGGTGCGCGCGGCGTCGCCCCACCCCTGGCCGACGTGGTGCAGGCCCAGCACCACGAGCGGAAGCGCCACGGCGACGAACACGGCACCGAGCTCGAGCCGCCGCGTCCGGTGGAGCACCAGCAGCGCGCCGATCGCGACCCACGGCAGCAGATCGGCCGAGGCCACCCACCACGACGCCGTCACGCGGTCCACCGGCTCGACGTCGATCACGGCCTGCACGACGTAGACGCCGAACGCCCCGGCCGCGGCCGGATTGAACACGTGCCGCCCCCGCCAGGCGAGCACGAACTTGGAGGCCGAAGCCAGCAATGCGGCCAGCACGAGCCACCGGAGCCTGCCGGGGTCGGTCTGCGGCAGGAACAAGAAGTACAGGATCAGAGCCGTGACGACCGACGACTCCAGGTGCGGCTGGACCCGCCAGGCCCGAGCGAATCCCCAGCTGGCGGCCACGCTCGTCACCACCAGCACCCCGAGGGACACCAGCTGCCCGGCCAGGGTGAACAGGCCCTCGCCGAGCGTGCCGAGCCCGGAGTAGAGCATCGAGATCACCACGAGCGAGGCCAGCGTGAGGGTGACGAGGCGATACATCGTCACCTGCCCGAGCCGGCGGTCCAGCGCGGCCATGCCCTCGTTCATGCGAACACCTCTCCTGGCAGGTCCGGCGACCACACCACCCGTCCGTCGGCGTGCACGCGCACGAACTGATGATCCCACCGTTCGAGGAGTCGGTCCGGATCGGCGAAGAAGTGCGCCGTCGACAATCCGTCGGCGACCATGCACGACTGCGCCGAGATGACCCACGTCGCGACCACGTCGGTGGTGGGCCGTCCCGTCCGGGCGTCGAGCACGTGATGGAGCCCGCTGCCCCAGGCGCGCCGGTTGGTCGCCGATCCGCACACCGCATGACCGGGTGGCAGATCGACGACGCCGAGAGCTCGGGTCGGGTCGGCCGGGTGCTCCAGTGCGACCGCCATCGGCGCGGTGCCGCCGTGATGGATGTCGCCGCTCGCGTCGATCGTGATCTCGAGGAGACCGGCCGCCGCCAGCACGCCGGCAAGGACGTCGACCAGCAGGCCCTTGCCGGCTGCCCCCACGTCGAGCAGCACCGGATCGAGCGCCGACACCGACGACCCGTCGCGCAGCAGCGTGGACCACGGCGGCACCGCAGCCGTTGCGGTTGCGGGAGTCAACGAGTAGTCGGCGTCATATCCCAGGTCGGACAGCGTCCGACCGACCAGCGGGTTGACCGCGCCGGCAGTCACGCGGTGCAGCTCGTCGTAGAAGTCGAGCAGGAGCACGCCGTCCGCGCCGAGATCGCCGGTCCCACCGCGGCGCGACAGCTGGGTGATGAGGGAGTCGTCGCGAAAACGCGACCAGGTCCGGTCGAAGTCGTCGATGCACGTGCTGACGCGGTGACGGACGTCCGGTGCGATCGGGGACCCGGTGTCGACCTGCCACCGGGTGCCGATCGCCTCGAACGTCCAGGCGGCCACGAACGATCAGACCGCCGCGTCGGCCTTGATCTCTTCCAGCGCCTGGTTGAAGCCGTCGCTGGTCAGCGACGATCCCGACACCTTGGAGACCTTGACGTCATTGAGGGACTTGCCGATGACCCGGTCGGGGGCACCGCCGATGAACTTGTTCTGGTACTGCAGCGACGTGCCGGTGGCGCCCGGCTTGAGCGACAGGTCGGTGACGACGTCGTCCTTGAGCGTCAGCGACACCGTGATGCTGGACTGTCCGCCGGGATTCGCGTAGGTGCCCTCGGCCCGGTAGGTGCCGTCGCTGTAGGCGGCGGCGTCGTTGGCTCCGGGGTCGACTGACTCGGTGGTGACGATCGGCGGCTCGGGGGCGGTGCTGCCCGCGCAGGCCGCCGTCAGCAGCAGTGCGCTCGTCGCGGCGGAGGCGGCGAGCGCCGCACGGAGGACGGGGAGTCGCATGTTGGCTCCTGGAGGGGGATGGGTGAACCGTTGATGCGTGCCGGGCGACCGATGGTCACAGCCGATCCACGGCGAGCGTGGCCGCGTGGAAGCCTCCCATGCCGTGCACCCCCGCACCTGGCGGGGTGGACGCCGAGCACAGGTACATTCCTGCGCCCATGGCGTACGGGTGCGGTGACATCCGAGGACGCATCAACAGCTGCCACGGCGTGTTGGCACCACCTGCGATGTCGCCACCGATGTAGTTGGGGTTGTACGCCTCCCACTGCGCCGGCGAGGTCGTGGCCTGACCGACGATGCGATCACGCACGCCTGGGGCGAACCGTTCGATCTGCCCGATGACGGCCTCGGTCGCATCGCCGGTGTATCCGGCCGGCACGTGCGCGTAGGCCCACACGGGGTGGACGTCGCCGACCGATCGGCCGGGATCGACCACGTGCTGCTGGGCGACCAGGACGAACGGGTGCGCGGGCATCTGACCACGTGCCACCTGCTTCTCGGCCGCTGCGATCTGCTCGATCGTGCCGCCCAGGTGCAGGGTGCCGGCGCGGTGGCACCACTCGTTGGTCCACGGCACCCCGCCGTCGACGGCGAGATCGACCTTGAACGCCCCCGGACCCGCCTTCCACCGTCCCAGGTCCCGGGCGATGCGGGCCGGCACGCGGTCGCCGGCGATCTTGGCGGCAGCGGTCGGGGACGTGTCGAACATGACGACATCGCCCGGCGGCATCTCGGTCACCCGGTATCCCGTCTCGATGCGCCCGCCGTGCTCGGCGAGCTCGGCAGCCATCGCGTGGGCGATCGATGCCGATCCGCCCTTGGCCGCCGGCCAGCCGTAGGCGTGGCTGGTGACGGCGAACATGATGCCCAGTCCACCGGTGGTGGCGCTGCTCAACGGACGGGTGGCGTGCGCGGCCAACCCGGCGAACAGCCCTCGGGCCTCATCGGTCTGCCACCGCCGCGCCACCGTGGTGGCCGGCAGCAACGCCCGCAGGCCGAACCGCGCCAGCGGCACCGGGTGGCGCGGCACGTGCAGGATCGGGCCGAGCACCTCGGCCATGAGATCGTCGGCGTGCTCGACCATCGGTTCGAACAGGCGGCGCCACGCGGGCCCGTCGACACCCAGATGGCCGGCGGTGCGGTCGAGGTCATGGAAGAGGACGCCGGCACGGCCACCGTCGAGCGGATGGGCGGCATCGACCTCGGGGTACAGCCACTCCAGTCCGTGCCGGCCCAGATCGAGCGACCGCAGGAACGGCGATGCCACGCCCATCGGGTGGATCGCCGAGCAGACGTCGTGGACCAGCCCCGGGATCGTCAGCTCGGCCGACCGGGTGCCGCCACCGATCGTGTCCGCCGCCTCCAGGACCGTGACCTCCAGGCCGGCCTTCGCCAGCACGATCGCAGCAGCCAGACCGTTGGGTCCTGAGCCGACGACGGTCGCGGTGTGGGTCACTCCTTCAGGCTAGTGGCGCCCGCAAGGCGAGCGCTGCTCCTCCCGTGATCCCTGCCACAGGGCACGGGGTTGGGCTGGGCACCGCATGGTGGGGCCCATTAGCCTTGGAGCAGCAGTCGTTCCACCCTTCAGGAGAGTTCATGACGAGGCAGTTGCGGATCGCCGTGGTCGGCGCCGGACCGGCAGGCATCTACGCCTCCGACATCCTCACCAAGGCAGAGCTGCCCTCCCCAGAATCGGGCGGAGTCTTCGACTCCGTCAGCGTCGACATCCTCGATCGCGATCCCACGCCGTTCGGCCTGATCCGCTACGGCGTCGCGCCGGACCACCCGCGCATCAAGGAGATCATCAAGGCCCTGCACCGCGTGATGGGCAACGAGAACATCCGCTTCTTCGGCAACGTGGACTATGGCACCGATCTCAAGCTCGACGACCTCCAGCAGTTCTACGACGCCGTGGTGTTCGCCACCGGCGCCCGGCGGGACCGGGACCTGGAGATTCCCGGTGCCGATCTGGCCGGTTCGTTCGGCGGCGCCGACTTCGTCGCCTGGTACGACGGGCACCCCGACACGCAACGGGACTGGGACTTCCAGCCGCACGCCGAGACCGTCGCGGTGCTCGGCGTCGGGAACGTCGGTCTCGACGTCGCTCGCATCCTGGCCAAGACCGCCGACGAGCTGCTCGTCACCGAGATCGCCGACAACGTGCACGCGGGCCTGAGCCGCAACGTGACCAAGGACGTGCACATCTTCGCGCGTCGCGGCCCGGCGCAGGTGAAGTTCACCCCGATGGAGCTGCGCGAGCTGAGCCACTCCCCCACCATCGACGTCATCGTGCACCCCGAGGGCTTCGAGCTCGACGAGGGCTCGATGGATGCCATCCGCGCGTCGAAGAGCCAGAAGCTCGTGGTCGACGTGCTGCAGAACTACCTCGCCAAGGAGCCGACCGGCGCGGCCCACCGGATCCACATCCACTTCTGCCAGAACCCGGTGGAGATCCTGGGTGAGGACGGTCGCGTCGTGGGCCTGCGCACCGAGATCACCGAGCTCGACGGCACCGGCGGCGCGCGCGGTACCGGCGAGCACGTCGACTGGCCGGTGCAGGCGGTCTACCGCGCCATCGGCTACTACTCCGACAATCTGTCCGGGCTGCCGTTCGACCAGGTCCGCGGTGTCGTCCCCAACGACGGCGGTCGGGTCGTCGAGATCGACGGGAGCCCGCTGCCCGGCGCGTACGTGACCGGCTGGATCAAGCGCGGGCCGGTGGGCCTGATCGGCCACACGAAGTCCGACGCCGCAGAGACCATCCGGCTGCTCCTGGGGGACCTGGACGATCTCGTCGCCCCCGAGCAGCCCGATGCGGACGCCGTCGTGCGGTACTTCGACCACGAGGGCATCGAGTACACGACCTGGGCCGGCTGGGAGAAGCTCAACGAGCACGAGCTGTCACTCGGCCTGGACCATGCGCATGCTCGTGAGCGGGTCAAGGTCGTGCCGCGCGCGGACATGGTGCGCGTCGCGCGCAGCTGAGCCTCAGCCGGCGTCGGTCCGCAGCACCTGCACGTGGCAGGTGTCGCCATCAGCGGGGATGTCCTCGATCACGAACCGCGACGACCCCTTCGACCTGACGCCGGCGACCTGCTGGGTGCGGACCCGACGCGACGACCCGTCGATCGGCCCGACGTGCACCGTCACCTGGTAGGTGACCGCCTTCTTGCTGGTGTTGGCCAGGAATCCCGCGGCCTCCCACCGGTCCTTCTTCGCCGGCTCGCACCGGAAGGCTGACAGCGCCTCGGGCGCCGGGTCACCGGTCGCAGCAACTGCCGACGCCGTCGGAGCGGGAGCAGACGACGGTGCAGATGTTGGTGCAGATGTTGGTGCAGCCGCCGTCGACGCGGACGGCTCGGAAGCGGGGGGTCCGGTCTCGGTGGCACTGGAGCAACCGGCCAGCACGCACACCGCGACCCCCAGCAGCACCCACGACTTCATCGGCCCATCCCACCACGCAGGACACGCGGTCCAGGCCCGACACACCACGGCCCGACGCGCCACTGCCCGACACCCCACCGGCCCACACGCGACCGTCAGTCGGCCAGCGCCTGTCGAACCCGTTCGGCGACGTTCTCGGGGCTCCGAGCGCTCTGGACCACGACCACCGACGTGGCGGCGTGGCCCTTCGACGCCTGGTCGATCACCATCGTCATGGCCCGGTCCAGCTCGGTCTCGGCATCGATCGGGGCGCCGCGCAGCCAGCGGCGGAGCACATGGTTGTGCGCCGCCACGACGGCCGAGGACATCAGGTCGGCGCGCAGCTCGGCCTCCGGATCGCCGGGCCACCGACTGACCAGCGCCGCGGCGAAGAGACGTTGGTACTGCCGCAGCCCGGCCATCTCGCGGTCGCGGAGGCTCGGCACCGAGGTGATCAGCCGATAGCGCTGGCGGGCGCGCTCACCCTCGGACAGATAGTGCCGCAGCACGATGCGGGCGGCCTCGACCACCGCGAGATCGCGTGTCGACGGAGCGGCCGCCTCGAGCCGGGCCGCGATGGCCTCGAGCAGCTCGTCGTGCACCGGGAAGATCACCGCCTCCTTGGACCGGTAGTGCCGAAAGAAGGTCGTGCGCCCGACTCCTGCGCGTGCTGCGATGTCCTCGACGGTCGTCTCGTCGAAACCGTGCTCGTCGAACAGCCCGAACGCGGCTTCGACCAGCCGCTCACGTGCGGACAGCACCGCATCGGGGGTCGGGTCGGGGCTCGGCATGAGGCGAAACTACTGGCCGGTACGATGTACCGCAAGTACGGTACTGAGTACCACGTCCATCCACCAGTATCGGAGCGACCACACATGAGCGGTATCGAGAACGTCGGCGTCATCGGCGGCGGCCTGATGGGTTCGGGCATCATCGAGGTGGCCGCGCGGGCCGGACTCGACGTCGTCGGCGTCGAGGTCGACGGCGAGGCCGCACGATCGGCATCCGAGCGGATCGAGGGTTCGCTGCGGCGCGCGGAGTCGCGCGGCAAGATCGAGTCCGCCGAGGTGACCGCCGTGCTCGACCGGATCCACATCGAGACCGATCTGCAGGCCCTGGCCGACTGCGACCTCGTCGTCGAGGCCGCCAGCGAGGACGAGCAGGTCAAGCTGGACCTGTTCAGCCGCGTCGGCAAGATCCTGCAGAAGGACGACGCGATCCTCGCCTCGAACACCTCCTCGATCCCGATCGTGAAGCTCGGCGCCATCAGCGGGCGCGCCGACCGGGTGATGGGTGTCCACTTCTTCAACCCCGCCCCGGTCATGCAGCTCGTCGAGCTGATCCCCTCGTTGACCACGTCGCCGGACACGTTGGGCCGGATGCGCAGCTGGGTCGAGGACTCGCTCGCCAAGCAGCCGATCGACGCCACCGACCGGGCCGGCTTCGTGGTCAACTCCCTGCTCGTGCCGTACCTGCTCAGCGCCATCCGGATGTACGAGGCGGGCTATGCCTCCGCCGAGGACATCGACCGGGGCATGGTGCTGGGCTGTGGGCACCCGATGGGACCGCTGGCCCTGAGCGACCTGATCGGTCTGGACACGGTCAAGGCGATCGGCGCCTCGATGTACGCGGAGTTCAAGGAGCCCCTGTACTCACCGCCGCCGCTCCTGGATCGCATGGTCGACGCGGGCCTGATGGGCAAGAAGTCCGGCCACGGGTTCTACGCCTACGAAGGGAAATGACATGAGCGACATGTTCGTCCTGTCCGAGGAGCACCAGGCCATCCGCGAGGCCGCGCGCGCCGTCGCCGAGGCCAAGATCGCACCTCACGCTGCCGACGTCGACGCCGAGGCCCGCTTCCCCACCGAGGCGGCCGCCGCCCTGCTCGCCTCGGACTTCCACGCACCACACGTGCCCGAGGAGTACGGCGGCGCCGGGGCGGACGCCCTGGCCACCGTGCTCGTGATCGAGGAGGTCGCCCGGGTCTGCGTGTCGTCCTCGCTCATCCCGGCGGTCAACAAACTCGGTTCCCTGCCGATCATGATCGGCGGCGGCGAGCAGATCAAGAAGGACTACCTGACGAAGCTGGCCACCGGGGAGGGCGCCTTCTCGTACTGCCTGTCCGAGCCGGACGCCGGCAGCGATGCCGCCAACCAGAAGACGAAGGCCGTGCGCGACGGCGACGACTGGGTGCTCGACGGCGTCAAGCGCTGGATCAGCAACGCCGGGGTCTCGCAGTACTACACCGTGCTGGCCCAGACCGATCCTGCCAAGCGAACCAAGGGCATCACGGCGTTCGTGGTGGAGAAGGACGACGAGGGGGTGTCCTTCGGCGCCCCGGAGAAGAAGCTGGGCATCAAGGGCTCACCCACCCGTGAGGTCTACCTCGACCACGTGCGCATCCCGGGTGACCGCATCATCGGTGAGGTCGGCGAGGGCTTCTCGCTCGCGATGAAGACCCTGGACCACACCCGGGTGACGATCGCCGCCCAGGCGGTCGGCGTCGCGCAGGGCGCCCTGGACTACGCCCTCGGCTACATCCAGGAGCGCAAGCAGTTCGGCCACCCGATCAGCGACTTCCAGGGGCTGCAGTTCATGGTGGCCGACATGGGCATGAAGATCGAGGCCGCCCGCCAGCTCACCTACGCAGCGGCCGGTCGTTCCGAGCGCGGCGACTCCGACCTGACCTTCTTCGGCGCCGCGGCCAAGGCGTTCGCCTCCGACACCGCCATGTCGGTGACCACCGACGCCGTCCAGCTGCTCGGCGGATACGGCTTCACCGCCGACTACCCGCTGGAACGCATGATGCGCGACGCCAAGATCACCCAGATCTACGAGGGCACCAACCAGGTGCAGCGCGTCGTGATGGCCAAGCAGCTGCTGGCCGGGGTGCAGAGCACCCTCTGACTAGTTCGTCTCAGGTTGCGGCTCGCGGGGCGGGTCGACCGACTTCGCAGCCGCCATGGCGACGATCAGGAGGAGCACCGGAACGCCCATGGCGGTGTAGACGCCGACCACCTGGCCAGCGGCGCCGATGACCGAACCCACCGAGACGTTCGCCAGGTAGACGATGGAGATGAGCATGTTGATGCGCGCCGGCGCTCGCGACGGGTCGTCGCCCATCGCCGAGACCGCCATGGTGAAGCCCATGGCCAGACCGGCCGCCCACAGCACGAGACCCACGTAGGGCACACCGATCACGTCGGTGGCCATGAAGATGCAGATGCCCACCGCCGCCAC
>JBBSRN010000067.1:0-11021 GCA_038242985.1 Propionibacteriales bacterium
GACCCCGATCCTCATCATGATCCTCGCCACCGTGGGCGGCGTGATCGTCATCGGTGTGGGCGGCGGGCTCATCAAGCCGATGCAGCATCGCTGGGAGGACTACCTGACCAGGGCCGAGGCCGAGGCGCCGAGGATGCGCGAGCACGCGTCCAACGCCCCGAGCGTCAAGGATCAGGCTCGTCGGGCCGCTGACAGCACCCAGACGATGAGCTCGACGGATCGTCGCGATCCCGGCACCTACTCATCAGGCTCCGCCCCGCGGGCCTGAGGACGTGGCCGCGACCCGCAACGGTAATCTGCGGGTCGCGGCCGACGGTGACAACATCGACAGTTCGACCAGTGACACCAGCACTCAAGACAAGGACGAAACATCATGACTGACCGCCACTCCCGAGACGACGACCGCAGTCGCGACCGCGATGCGCACCTGGACCGACGCGACTCCGTCGATCACGAGTCCCGCAGGGACGTGGTCGATCACGAGTCCCGCAGGGACGTGGTCGATCACGAGAAGGACGTGCACGGAGGCATCAAGGTCGGGTCGGCCTTCTTCGGCTGGCTGACCGCCACCGGGATGGCTGTGCTGCTCACCGCCATCGTGGCAGCAGCCGGCACCGCCGTGGGAGTCGCCACGAACACCAACGTCGACAAGGTCACCGAGGCTGCCTCCAGCGACGGCACCGTCGGCATCATCGGCGGCATCGTCCTGCTGGTGATCATCTTCGCGTCATACTTCGCGGGCGGCTACGTCGCGGCCCGCATGGCTCGGTTCGATGGGCTGAAGCAGGGTCTCGCCGTATGGCTGTGGGCGCTGTTCATCGCGATCGTGGTCGCGATCGTCGGTGCCGTCGCCGGTTCGAAGTACAACATCCTCGCGAAGCTGAACAGCTTCCCGAGGTTGCCGGTGGACGAAGGCACCGTGAGCACCGCCGGAATCATCGCCCTGGTGGCGGTAATCGTGGCGGCTCTGGTCGGCGCCCTGCTCGGTGGCCTCACCGGCATGCGCTTCCACCGCAGGGTGGACCGGACCGGTCTGGACCGCTGATCACATGATCACGCGAGCGGGCCACGTCGATCGTGGCCCGTTCGCGTGCCCCTGCCCACGTCCACGTCGCCCACCGGTCGACTAGTCTCCACGTGACAGGAGGATCACACATTGTCAGATCACGATCAGGTCCCGGATGCAGACGCAGCACTGGTCCAGGGCCTGGCCCCCGCGTCCGCTCGCTTCCCGCTGGACCGAGACCGCATCATCGAGGCCGCCATCGACTTCATCGACGCCGAGGGCCTGACCGGGCTCACGATGCGGCGGTTGGGCGAACGACTGAACGTCGAGGCGATGTCCCTGTACCGCTACGTGCCGGGCAAGGAAGATCTGCTCGATGCGGTGGTGGAGACGCTGGTCATGTCCATGGCCAGCGACGAAGAGGTGCACCCGACCCCGCGGGACGGCTGGCAGGACTTCCTGCAGCGACTGGCTCACGGCATTCGGCGCATCGCTCTCGCGCACCCGAAGGTCTTCCCGCTGGTCGCCTCACGCCCCCCTGAGGCTCCGTGGTTGCGCCCGCCCCTGCGCAGCATCGACTGGGTCGAGCTGTTCCTCAGCGGTCTGGTCGCAGAGGGATTCAGCGATGATGCAGCCGTGGCCGGCTACCGCGCCTTCTCCAGCTTCCTGCTCGGACACCTGCTGCTGGAGGTCGCGTCGCACGGCGCCGACGTCGGCCCGCTGGACGTCGTCGACGATGCCTCGCCGGACCGCACCGACCTCAGCGATGCGCCGACCGTCGAACGCCTCCGGACGTCGCTGTCGCAAGATCACGCGGCGATCGAGTTCGAGGAGGCGTTGGAGAACCTGCTCGAGCGGATGGCGCTGCTCCGCAGTGCGGGCGCGGTGAGCTGATCTGCTCCGCCATCGGTGGAGCCGCCTGTCGGAATCGAACCGACGACCTTTTCATTACGAGTGAAACGCTCTACCGACTGAGCTAAGGCGGCCAACGGCCAGCGGGGATCGCCCGCCGAACCGCCACAAGTCTACCCACTGTCCGCTACCGCGGCGAACCGGGCCGTCGCCGTAGACTCAGTTCGTGGACGACGACGTGCAGGCCGAGCTGGAACAGATCCGGGCAAGCATCGACAACATCGATGCGGCGCTGATCCACGTGCTGGCCGAACGCTTCAAGAACACCAAGCGGGTGGGACGCCTGAAGGCCGAGCACGACCTGCCGCCAGCCGATCCCGATCGCGAGGCCCGCCAGATCGCCCGGCTGCGCGACCTCGCCCACGCAGCCGATCTCGACCCGGCGTTCGCGGAGAAGTTCCTGACCTTCATCATCGATGAGGTCATCCGCCATCACGAAGCCATTCGCGGCTGAGCGAGTACCGCGGTCACTCCGCGCAGGTGGTGCCGTCCTTGGGGACGGTGCCCTTGACGAGATAGGTGTCGACGGCCTTGGTGATGCATGAGTTGCCGGAGTTGTAGGCCGTGTGACCGTCGCCCTCACGCGTCAGCAGCACGCCCGAGGACAGCTCCTCGGCGAGCTTGACCGCTGATTCGTACGGGGTGGCCGGATCGCGGGTCGTGCCGATGACCACGATCGGCGCCGCACCCTTGGCCGACACCGGGCCCTGCGGGCTGGTGGGCTTGATCGGCCAGTCGGTGCATCCCAACGCGCCCCAGCCGAGTGCACGGCCGAAGACCGGCGAGGCCTCCTCGAACCTCGGCAGAGCCTGCCGGACCGCCTTGAGGTCCGGGGCGTCGGCGGAGTCCAGGCAGTTGATCGCGTAGATGACCTGACCCGTGTTGTCGGTGTACGTGCCGTTGGCCTGGCGACTGAAGTACGCATCGGACAGCGCGAGCAGCGTGGTGCCGTCGGAGGACTGCAGCGCCTGGGTGAGTGCCTGGGTGAGCACGGGCCAGCTCTCCTCGTTGTACAGCGGGAGCGCGAGGCCGTAGAAGGCCTGCCCCTCGGTGAGCACGCGATCGTCGTTGGTCTTCAACGGTTGCGCATCCAGGCGCGAGAGCAGATCGCTGGCAGACCGTCGCGCATCGGCGACCGAGGTCCCGAGCGGGCAGCTGCCCTTGTCGATGCAGCTGGCTGCGTAGGCGTCGAAGGCGCGCTGGAAGCCCGTGGTCTGCCCGAACGAGGCCTCGATGCTGTCCTGCATCGGGTCGACCGCACCATCGAGGACCATGCGGCCGACCCGATCGGGGAACAAGGTGGCGTAGGTGGCGCCGAGCTGGGTGCCGTAGGACGCGCCGAACCAGTCGAATGCGGTGCGGCCGAGCAGCGCCCGCACGACGTCCATGTCGCGAGCCGCCTCCTCGGTCGAGACGTGAGCAGCGAGCGCGCCGGACTTCTGCTGGCACGCCTGGCCCAGATCGGTGAGGCTCTGCCGCAGCGCCGCGACCTCGGCCGGGTCGTCGGGATCGGGATCGGTCTCGGTGAAGGTGTCGAAGGCGCTGTCGGACAGGCACGTCAGCGGCGTGCTGGTCCCGACGCCGCGGGGGTCGACTCCGACGATGTCGTACATGTTGGTGACGCTGCTGCCGAACTGACGCGACATCGAGGCGGCGTAGTCGATGGCCGAGCCACCCGGGCCGCCGGGATTGACGAAGATCGAGCGTTGGGCCGTGCCCTTGCCGGCGGGGAAGACACGGATCCCGAGCTCGAGGGTCTTGCCCTTCGGCTTGGCGTAGTCGATCGGCACCGTGACGCGGGTGCAGTGTCCGGTCCCGCAGTCGCTCCAGGTGAGGTCCTGCTCGTAGAAGCGCCCCACCGGGCCCTTCACGGTCTCGCCGGTGGCCTGCGGCTCCTGCCACTGGGGTCGGTCCTTGACCTGCCACGTCACGACGCCGGCCACGGCGATCACCGCGACGACGAGGATGGCGACGACGGCTGCACGCTTGCGAGGGGTCATGGACGAAGCTCCAGCATCATGCGTTCGAGGGCCAGGGAGGGCGCCGCGTTGGCGGCGAGCGCCTCGCGACAGTTCACGATCGCATCGATGGTGCCGATGGTCGACTCAGGCGTCCACCGCCTCGACAGCTCGGCGATCGTGTCGACTGCGTCGGCGTTGACGAAGTCGGTGCGGGATCCGCACTGCGATGCGGCGATGTCGCGGCACAGCGACAACAGGTCGAGCAGCACGCCGTCGATCGAGTCCAGCGACAATCGCTTGCGCCGACGGGTCTGGTCCTTCTCCAGCGCTGACAGCGCTCCGGCGTATCCCGCCGGCCGACGACCACGTTCTTCCACGCCCCACGCCTGGCGCAGGTCGCTGAGCTCGTCGTCCTCGGATGCATCGGCTCGACCCGATGCGTGCGCCGTGGCTGCCTCGACCACCGCCTGGGCGGCTGCGACGCAGTCGCCGACGGTGCGCAGCTCGAGGGGTAGGGCGAGGATGTCGCGGCGACGTTGGCGCGCCTCCGGGTCGCGGGCCAGGCCACGGGCCCGACCGATGTGGCCCTGCGACGCCGCGGCCGTGGCCTCGGCCAGGTCCGGCTCGATGCCGTCCCGCTCGACCAGCAGCCTGGCGATGTCGGCAGTGGGTGGGGTGCGCAGGAGGACCGGCCGACACCGCGACCGAATGGTGATGACGACATCCTCCAGCGCCGGCGCGCACAACATCCAGATGGCGTGGGCGGACGGCTCCTCCACCGCCTTCAGCAACGCGTTGGCGGCCTGCTCGGTGAGGCGATCGGCATCCTCGACGATCATGACCTGCCACCGACCCACGGCCGGCCGCAGGGCGGCTCGGCGCACGTGATCGCGGGCGGTGCCGACGCCGATCGACAGGCCGGCGGTGTTGATCAAGGTGATGTCCGGATGGCTGCCGGCCCGCGCGGTGGTGCACGACCGGCAGTGCCCGCACCCGCCGGTGTCGCACTGCAGCGCAGCGGCGAACGCACGGGCGGCATTGGAACGCCCCGAACCGGGTGGGCCGGTGAACAGCCACGCATGCGTCATGGAGCGTCCGTCGCCGGAGGCCGACGCCACCGCTGCCTGCAGCGTCGCGACGACAGGCCCCTGCCCGACCAGGTCGGACCACACCGAACCACCTGCCACAATGCTCACCGGGCCTGCCCCAGCCACGGTTCGACGGCCGGTCGGAGACCAGCGTGCACGGCGTCGGGCGTGCCACCGGCCGGGACCACGACGTAGTGGTCGAGATCCTGGGCGGCGAGATCGAGGAAGCCCTGTCGGACGCGCCGGTGGAAGTCCAGCGGCTCGGCCTCGATGCGATCGGCGCCGTCGAACCTGGCCAGCCCCACCTCCGGGTCGACGTCGAGCACGATCGTCAGGTGCGGGCGCAACGACCGGGTGGCCCAGCGGGCCACGTGCTCGACCTCGTCGACCGCCAGGGCCCGCCCCGCGCCCTGGTAGGCCAGCGTGGAGTCGACGTAGCGGTCGGTGATGACCACCTGGCCGGCCGCCAGAGCCGGCAGCACGACGGCGTCGACGTGCTCGGCCTTGTCAGCGGCGTACAGCAACGCCTCGGTGCGCGGCGACAGCGGCCCGGTCTCGTGGCCCAGCACGATCGACCGCAGCACCGACCCGACCTCGGTGCCGCCCGGCTCGCGGGTGAGGAGCACGGTGTGGCCGAGACTCTCCAGCCACTGGACCAGCAGCGCAGCCTGCGTCGACTTGCCGCCACCTTCGCCGCCCTCGAGGGCGATGAACACCCCGGAGTGGGTGAAGAGCGGCTGCATGGTGGCGAGCCTAGTCGGCCGGTCCCACGCACCTGTCTGTCAACCCCACCCCGGCGCCCGCTCCCACTCCGACACACGCGTCGACACGTCGCGTCCAACGTCCGGCGAGTGGCGCAAAGTGTCCGGCGAGTGGCGCAAAATGGCCAAAGAACAGATTGTCACATCACCAAACTGCGCCACTCGCGGGGAGTGGGTCAGGACTTCTTGGCTGCAGCCTTCTTCGTGGCAGGCTTCTTCGACGCGGCCTTCTTCGCCGGAGCCTTCTTCGACGCAGCCTTCTTGACAGGAGCCTTCTTGGCCGCAGCCTTCTTCGTCGTCTTCTTGCCGCCCTTCTTGGCGGGGCCCTTGGCGCGGCGCTCGGCCAGCAGCTCGAAGGCGCGTTCGGGCGTCAGCTCCTCCAGGCTGTCGTCCTTGCGCAACGTGGCGTTGTACTCACCGTCGGTGACGTACATGCCGAAGCGGCCGTCCTTGGCCACCACGGGGCTCCCGCTGACCGGGTCCTCGCCGAGCTCCTTCAGCGGTGCGGCCGCGGCGCGTCGTCCGTAGGTCTTGGGCTGGCTGTAGATCCCGAGGGCGCGCTCGAGGGTGATGGTGAGCAGCTCCTCCTCCTTCTCCAGCGAGCGCGAGTCGGTGCCCTTCTTCAGGTACGGGCCGTACCTGCCGTTCTGCGCGGTGATCTCGACACCCTCGGCGTCCACACCGACGACGCGCGGCAGCGTGAGCAGCTGCACCGCCTCGTCGAGCGTGATCAGGTCCAGCGACATCGTCTGGAACAGGCTCGCGGTGCGCGGCTTGTCGGCCTTCTTCGCGCCCTCGGGCAGGGCCTCGGTGACGTAGGGACCGTAACGGCCGTTGCGCGCGGTGACGAGCAGGCCCGTGTCGGGGTGGACACCGAGCTCCTTCTCCATGCCGGCCGGTGTGGCCAGCAGCTCGCGGGCCTTCTCGAGCGTGAGCTCGTCCGGGGGCAGGTCCTCAGGCACGTTGCCGCGGGTGGGGACCTGCTTGCCCTCGTCGTCGGTGGTGAACGGGGGTCCCTCGACGTACGGGCCGTAGCGTCCGACCCGCAGGTTGATGTCCTCGCCGAGCGGGAACGTGGCCAGGCCCCGGGCGTCGATGTCAGGAAGATTCTCGATCAGGTGCTTCAGACCGGTGTTGCCCTCGCCCTCGCCGGCCCAGAACTGCTGCAGGACGTTCACGCGGTCCTCGCGACCACCGGCGACCTCGTCGAGCACGTCCTCGAGCTCGGCGGTGAACGAGTACTCGATCAGGCGGCCGAAGTGCTGCTCGAGCAGTCGGATCACGCTGAACGCGATCCACGCCGGCACCAGGGCGGTGCCCTTCTTGTACACGTAACCGCGGTTCTGGATGGTGCCGATGATCGAGGCGTAGGTGGACGGGCGACCGATCTCGCGGTCCTCCAGCTCCTTGATCAACGTTGCCTCGTTGAAGCGGGCGCGCGGCTTGGTCTGGTGCCCGGCCTGACCGAGCTCGGCGGCGGTGACCGTCGCGCCTTCGGTCAGGTTCGGCAGCTTGGTCTGCTTGTCGTCGCCCTCGGCCTCGTCGTCGGTGGACTCCACGTACGCCTTGAGGAATCCGTGGAAGGTGATGGTCCGCCCCGAGCTGGCGAACTCGACCTTCTGCCCGGGCGCGGACCCGGCGCCGTCGGGCGGAGCCGCCTCGGCGCCGATCCGGATCGAGACGCTGTTGCCCCGCGCATCCTGCATCTGCGAGGCGATCGTGCGCTTCCAGATCAGGTCGTACAGGCGTGCCTCGTCACCGGACAGACCGGCCTGCTGCGGCGTCGTGAACTTCTCGCCGGACGGCCGGATGGCCTCGTGCGCCTCCTGGGCGTTCTTGACCTTGCCGGTGTAGACACGCGGCTTCTCCGGCAGGTACTCCTTGCCGTAGAGCTCGGTGACCTGCGAACGCGCCGCGCGGATCGCGGTCTGCGACAGGGTGATCGAGTCGGTGCGCATGTAGGTGATCAGGCCGCTCTCGTACAGGCGCTGGGCGACCTGCATGGTGCGCGCGGCGCCGAAGCCGAACTTGCGCGACGCATCCTGCTGCATGGTGGTGGTGCGAAATGGCGCGTAGGGCTTGCGGGAGTACGGCTTGGACTCCACCGACGACACCGTGAACGGGCGGTCGCGCAGACCGTCGGCCAGTGCGCCGGCGGCGATCTCGTCGAGGTGCACCACCTTGTCGTTGGTCAGGGTGCCGGCGTTGTCGAAGCTGGAGCCGCTGGCGACGCGCAAGCCGTCGACGGTGGAGAGCTTGGCCGGGAACTGGCGCGGGTCGTGTCCGTCGCCGGCGTCGAAGGTGGCCTCGAGATCCCAGTACGACGCCATCTTGAAGGCCATGCGGTCGCGCTCACGCTCGACGACCAGGCGGGTGGCCACCGACTGGACGCGGCCGGCCGACAGCCCGCTCATGACCTTCTTCCACAGCACCGGGCTGACCTCGTACCCGTAGAGACGGTCGAGGATCCGGCGGGTCTCCTGCGCGTCGACCAGATCCATGTCGACGTCGCGGGGATGGGCCATGGCGTGCAGGATCGCGTCCTTGGTGATCTCGTTGAACACGATGCGCTTGACCGGGACCTTGGGCTTGAGCTCATCGAGCAGGTGCCACGCGATGGCCTCGCCCTCGCGGTCCTCATCCGTGGCCAGGACGAGCTCGTCGGCGTCCTTGAGCAGCTTCTTCAGCTTGGCCATCTGGCTCTTCTTATCCGCCGAGACCACGTAGACGGGTTCGAAACCGTCGTCGATGTTGACGCCGAGGCGGGCCCACGACTCGCCCTTGAACGCGGCCGGAACCTCATCGGCACCCCGCGGGAGGTCACGAATGTGCCCGACGGACGCGTCCACGACGTAGCCGTCGCCGAGATAGCCCGCGATGCTGCGGACCTTGTTCGGGGACTCGACGATCACGAGGCTGGTCAACGGAGGGCTCCTCTTTCGGTGGGACGGGGCAAACGGTAACGCCTGCTGTCAACCGCAGTGTCTGGGTGGGTCTTGGGCGACCCGGCCGGGCGAACCAGCCAGTCGCGACCCCCGGGGCTCCCCGTCGGGCCCAGCCACGGTCCCGCGACCGTGCTCGACCATGGTGTCCTACGGCCCGCCCGCGCGGGCACCTCACCCCCGGCCCGGTGTGATGCAGCAGTGAGCGCGCTGGCGGACAATCAAGAGGTGACGACCCGCCGTGTGCACCTGGTGCTGCCGCACCAGCTGTTCGAATCCCATCTGCAGGCCGCCGCCGGCACGGTCTTCGTGCTGGTGGAGCACGACCTGATGTTCCGGCAGTACCGGTTCCACACGCACAAGCTGGTGCTGCACCGCGCGAGCATGCGCCGATTCGCGGACCGCCTGCGCGACCGCGGGTTCGACGTCGAGCAGATCGACACCGACGGCCGCACGACCAGCCGTGCCGCAGTGGCCCGCACGGTCCGGCGACTCGCACCCGACCGGGTGACCCACCACGACGTCGTCGATGACTGGCTCGCGCAGGACCTCGCTGCAGCGCTGTCCGACGCAGGCCACGACCTCGGCGACGGCGACGTGCTGGAGACGCCCAACTTCGTGACGACCCGTGCGCAGATCGCCGAGTTCTTCGGTGAGGGTTCCCGACCGCGCATGCAGACCTTCTACACCTGGCAGCGCCGTCGTCTCGACATCTTGGTGACCGACTCCGGCGAGCCGGTCGGCGGACGGTGGTCCTTCGACGACCAGAACCGCAAGAAGCTGCCGCGTGGTCACCCGGTTCCCGATCCGCAGTGGCCGGACCGGCACCCGGAGGTCACCGCAGCGGTCGCCTGGGTCAAGCAGGCCTTCCCCGACAACCCCGGCAACGCCGACTCGTTCTGCTGGCCGACGTCGCACGCCGAAGCCGACGCCGGATTCGAGCAGTTCCTCGTCGACCGGTTCGCCGAGTTCGGACCGTACGAGGACGCCCTGACCACCGAGCACCCGTGGGTCTTCCACTCGATGTTGACCCCTCCCATGAACGTCGGCCTCATCTCGCCGCGGCACGTGGTGCGACGCGCCCTCGAGGTCGCTGAGCGCAATGACGTCCCGCTGGCGTCCGTCGAGGGATTCGTGCGCCAGGTCATCGGGTGGCGCGAGTACATGCGCGCCACGTACGTGCTGCACGGCCGCCAGATGCGCTCGGGCAACGCGCTGCAGCACGCCCGCCCGCTCGATCCGGGGTGGTGGACCGCCTCCACCGGACTGGCACCGGTCGACCACGTCCTGGAACGAGTGCTGGAGCACGGCTGGGCACACCACATCGAGCGGTTGATGGTGCTCGGCAATGCGATGTGCCTGCTGCGCACCGATCCGGACGCCGTGCACGAATGGTTCATGGAGATGTTCGTCGACGCCTACGACTGGGTCATGGTGCCCAACACCTACGCGATGTCGCAGTTCGCTGCCGGCGCGGCCATCACGACCAAGCCGTACGTGTCCGGGTCGAACTACCTGAGGAAGATGAGCGACTACGCGAGACAGGACTGGGGCGACTGGGCAGCGGACTGGGATGCGTTGTACTGGACGTTCATCCGCGATCACCAGGACGTGTTCGCCGGCAATCCGCGCTCGCAGATGATCGCCACGATGTACGACCGGCTCGATGCGCCGGTCAAGGCAGAGCACTCACGCCGCGCCGCCCGGTGGTGGAGCTGATGCCCCGCATGCACGCTCTCGAGCTGCTGCCCGACGCAGACGGCGAGGCGACGCTGCGGCGGGACTGGCAGAGGTTGCGCGACGCCGGACTGCCGTCGATGCTCGACCACGCCGGAGCGACCAACACCCCCCACCTGACGATCATCGCGGTGCCGACGATCTCGGCCGACGACGAGCGCCGCGCCGTCGAGCTGATCGGGTCGCTGCTGCCGATCCGTGCCCGCACGTCGGGCCTGGTCGTGCTCGGCGGCCAGCTGGTGACACTGGCCCGCACCGTCGAGGTGGACGACGACGTGGTCCGGGCCGTGCTCGAGCTGCGCGCTGGCACGTCGGGACATCAGCACCGGGCCTGGTTGCCGCACCTGACCCTGGCGCGCCGACTCCCGCGACACGACCTGCAGCGGGCGATCGACGCGATCACCGATGTCCGCGCCGATCTCGAGCTGGTCGCCTTGCGCCGCTGGGACCCCGACGCCGCCCAGGTCCGCCCCCTGTAGCTGCGGTTCCCGCTGAGACTGACGTTGCGACGTCGACACCCTGGCGTGTCGCGACCGAACGTCAGTCTTAGCGGGAACCGAGGTCGAGGAAGCCGTCGGCGACCAGGTCGCGGACGGCCGGGAGGTGGGTGTGGC
>JBBSRN010000068.1:0-10984 GCA_038242985.1 Propionibacteriales bacterium
CCGAGGGTGCAGTCCAGCCGGGTCATGTTGACCATCTCGATGATCGTGTGGACGCCGCGGCCCTCGTCGCCGAGTCGCCAGCCGATCGCGTCGGCGTACTCGATCTCGCTGCTGGCGTTCGAACGGTTGCCCAGCTTGTCCTTGAGCCGCTGCAGGGCGATCGCGTTGGGGGTGCCGTCGGGCAGCACCCGCGGCAGCACGAAGCAGGTCAGTCCGCCCGGCGCCTGGGCCAGCGTCAGCAGCACGTCGGACATCGGCGCTGAGGTGAACCACTTGTGACCGACGATGCGATAGCTGCCATCGGCGTGCTCGGTGGCCGTCGTGGTGTTGGCGCGGACGTCCGACCCGCCCTGCTTCTCGGTCATCGACATGCCCGCGATGAGGCCACGCTTCGTGGCGGGCGCGGCGAACGACGGATCGTAGCTGCGGTTGGTCAGCAACGGCTCGAACATCGCCGCGACGGCGGGGTCGACCCGCAACGCGGGCACGGCTGCGTAGGTCATCGAGATCGGGCACACATGGCCGGCGTCGGACTGCATCCACGCGCTCAGGCCGGTGGCGCGCACCAGGTGGGCGTGCGGGTCGTCCGAGGCCCACGCAGCCCCGTGCAGACCGAATCCGACCGCCGTCGACATCAGCTCGTGGTACGCCGGGTCGTACTCGACCTGGTCGATGCGGTGACCGTACCGGTCGTGGGTGTGCAGCACGGGTTCGTGACGCTCTGCCAGCTCGCCGAGATGGCGCACGTGCGCCGACCCCGCGGCCAGGCCGATCTGCCGGATGTCGTCCACGGCGCCTGTCGCGCCGGCTCGTTGCAGCGCCTCCTGGTAGGGGGCGTACGCCGAGGCGTCGTCGCCGACGAGCGGGGGAACCTGGTTGGTCACGACATGGGTCTGGCTCACGCCACCGAGGCTACCGGCAAGCACCGATGATCAGAAGATGATCTCGCCGGACTTGCGCTTGGCGCGCAACGTCGCGATGGCCTCGGTGAGGAGCTCGGCCGCCTCGTCCTCGGAGCGGCGCTCCTTCACGTAGGCCAGGTGCGTCTTGTAGGGCGCAGCCTTGGGTGCGGTGGGACGGTTGTCCGAATCGGGGCTGGCCGGCATGCCGCAGCGGGGGCAGTCCCACGACTCGGGCAGCTCTGCCTCGATCGCGAACTGCAGCACCGTGGTGTGGTCGTTGATGCAGTAGAACGTGACGGTCTGCCGGGGAGCGGCCTCGCCGCGCTCGGCCTCGCCCATGGGTCCGGAGCCGATGCGACTGCCACGGATGGCGCCAGCGGCCATCAGTTGCTCACCTTCAGCAGCAGCCCGAGGGCGAAGATGCACACGACCCACACTGCTGCGATGCCCACGGTGATGCGGTCGAGGTTGCGCTCGGCGACCGATGAGCCACCGAGCGAGCTGGAGATGCCGCCGCCGAACATGTCCGACAGGCCGCCGCCGCGCCCCTTGTGCATCAGCACGAGGACGATCATGACCACGCTGCTCAGCACGAGCAGGATCGAGAACAGCAAAATCACGAGAGACCTTCGATAGATCAGGCGCCGGACAGGTCCGGCATGTCATAGAAACGGGCGACGCCTGCGAACTCCTCCGCGTGGAGGCTCGCGCCGCCGACCAGAGCCCCGTCGACGTCCGACTTGGCCATGATCGAGGCGATGTTCGCAGCTTTGACCGATCCGCCGTAAAGGATACGCATGGCATCGGCCACGTCGGACGACCAGGTCTCCGCGACCCGCGCCCGGATGGCTGCGCACACCTCCTGCGCGTCGTCGGGGGTGGCCACCTCGCCGGTGCCGATGGCCCACACCGGTTCGTAGGCGATGACGACCGAGGCCAGCTGCTCGGCAGTCAGACCGGCCAGGGATCCGTCGACCTGGGCGAGCGTGAACGGCACGTGCTCGCCGGACTGGCGGACGTCGAGGCCCTCCCCCACGCACACGATCGGCGCGATGCCGGCATCGATGGCGCGGCGGGCCTTGGTGTTCACGACCTGGTCGGACTCCTGGTGGTGCTCGCGTCGCTCGGAGTGACCGACGACCACGTAGCCGCAGCCCAGCTTGGCCAGCATGGCTGCGCTGATCTCGCCGGTGTACGCGCCTCCGTCGTGCTCGGACACGTCCTGGGCGCCGAAGCCGATCCGCAGACGATCGCCGTCGATGAGGGTCTGCACGCTGCGCAGATCGGTGAAGGGTGCGATCACCACGACCTCCGCCTTGGCGAAGTCGTGCTTCTTGTCCTCCAGCGTCCAGGCGAGCTTCTGCACCAGGACCACTGCCTCCTGATGATTCAGGTTGGACTTCCAGTTGCCGGCCATCAGTGGTGTGCGTGCCGTGCCAGAAAGTGCAGTGCCGTGGGGTGTGGGCATCAGACCTCAGCTCCTTCCAGGATCGTGAGTCCGGGCAAGGTCTTGCCCTCGAGGTACTCCAGGCTGGCGCCGCCACCGGTGGAGATGTGACCGAAGTCGTCGTCGGCGAAACCGAGCTGGCGGACCGCTGCCGCCGAGTCACCGCCGCCGACCACCGACAGGCCCCCAGAAGATCCGGCACCGACCTCGGTGAGCGCCTGGGCCACGGTCTTGGTTCCTGCCGCGAACGATGCCATCTCGAACACGCCCATCGGGCCGTTCCAGAACACGGTGCGCGCGCCGGTGATGATCTCGGCGAACCGGGCAGCGGAGTCGGGCCCGATGTCCAGGCCCATCTGGTCGCTCGGCATGGCATCTGCGGGGACCACCGTGGCGTCTGCGTCGGCGAATGCCGGCGCCACCACGATGTCGGTCGGCAGCTCGAGCTCGACACCCTGGGCGGCCGCCCGCTCCATGTACCTGCGGGCGACATCGAGCTGATCGGCCTCGAGCAACGAGGTACCGACCTCGTGGCCCTGGGCCTTGAGGAAGGTGAACACCATGCCGCCGCCGATGAGCAGGGCATCGGCCTGGTCGAGCAGGTTGTCGATGACGCCGAGCTTGTCGGACACCTTCGACCCCCCCAGCACGACGACATAGGGCCGTTCGGGGTTCTCGGTGAGCCGTTGCAGCACCGTCACCTCGGCCTCGACCAACCCGCCCATGACGGCCGGGAGCCGCTGGGCGATCTCGTAGACGCTGGCCTGCTTGCGGTGCACCACGCCGAAGCCGTCGGACACGAAGACGTCGGCCAGCGCGGCGAGCTGATCGGCGAAGACGCCGCGCTCGTCGCTGTCCTTGCTGGTCTCACCGGCATTGAAGCGCACGTTCTCGAGGACTGCGACGTGGCCGTCCTCCAGTGCCCCGACGACTCGCTGGGCGTCCTCACCCACCGTGTCGGTCGCGAAGGCGACCGGCGCATCCAGCAGCTCGCCGAGTCGCTGCGCGACGGGAGCGAGCGAGTACCTCGCGTCCGGCGCGCCGCCGGGACGTCCCAGGTGCGCGGACACGATCACCCGGGCGCCGGCTGCTGCCAGCCGCTGGATGGTCGGCACGCTCGCGCGCACCCGGCCGTCATCGGTGATGCTTCCGTGGCCGCTGCCGGCGGAGGAGTCCAGCGGGACGTTCAGGTCGCTGCGGACCAGCACGCGCCTGCCGTGCAGATCGCCCCCCGACTCCGACAGCAACGTGTCCAGCGTCTTCACGCCTAGATGCTCGATCCGACGTGCGCCACGAGGTCGGCGAGACGGTTGGAGTAGCCCCACTCGTTGTCGTACCAGCCGACGACCTTGACCTGGTCGCCGATGACCTTCGTCAGGCCGGAGTCGAAGATGCACGACGACGGGTCGGTGACGATGTCCGAGGAGACGATCGGATCCTCGGTGTAGGTCAGGAAGCCCTTGAGCGCGCCTTCTGCTGCGGTCTTCATGATCTCGTTGACCTCATCGGCCGTGGTCTCCCGGCTGGCCGTGAAGGTCAGGTCGGTGGCCGAGCCGGTCGGCACCGGCACCCGCAGCGCGTAGCCGTCCAGCTTGCCCTTCAGCTCCGGCAGCACGAGGCTGACGGCCTTGGCTGCGCCGGTGGACGTCGGCACGATGTTGATGGCCGCGGCGCGCGCGCGACGCAGGTCCGAGTGCGGGGCATCCTGCAGGTTCTGGTCCTGCGTGTACGCGTGGATGGTGGTCATCAGCCCGCGCTCGATGCCGAGCGCGTCGTTGAGGACCTTCGCCATCGGCGCGAGGCAGTTGGTGGTGCACGAAGCGTTGGAGATGACGGTGTGCGCATCCGGATCGTAGAGATCGTGGTTGACGCCCATGACGATCGTGATGTCCTCGTTCTTCGCCGGCGCGGAGATGATGACCTTCGTGGCGCCGCCGTCGATGTGCGCCTTCGCCTGGGTGGCGTCGGTGAACAGGCCGGTGGACTCCACGACGATGTCGACGCCGACACCGGACCAGTCGAGCTTGGCCGGATCGCGCTCCTCGAAGGTCACGATCTTCTGCTCGCCCACGTAGATGTGGGCGTCGTCGTGGGTGACGTCGGCGTCGAGTCGCCCGAGGATCGAGTCGTACTTGAGCAGCGTGGCCAGCGTCTTGTTGTCGGTCAGGTCGTTGACGGCGACGATCTCGATGTCGAGGTCCGAGGCGCGAACGGCCCGGAAGAAGTTGCGGCCGATGCGGCCGAAGCCGTTGATTCCTACGCGAACGGTCACGGGGACTGGTCTCCTGATGTGGTCGGGTGGGTCGAAGCCAACCCTACTCAGGGTCGGGCGCTACGGGCGAGTCACCCGCAGCTCTCAGCCGTCTGACAACGCCTCGTCGCCGAGCGACGCCTCGGTGTCGGGGATGCCAAGCTCCTCGGCCCGCTTGTCGGCCATGGCCAGCAGACGCCGGATGCGACCGGCGATGGCGTCCTTGGTCAGGGCCGGCTCGTGCAGCCGGCCCAGCTCCTCCAGACTGGCCTGGCGGTGCTCGACGCGCAGAGCGCCGGCCATCTTGAGGTGGTCGGGCACCTCCTCGGCGAGGATCTCCAGGGCCCGCTGCGCCCGTGCCCCGGCAGCAACGGCTGCGCGAGCAGACCGGCGCAGGTTGGCGTCATCGAAGTTGGCGAGCCGGTTGGCGGTGGCGCGCACCTCGCGGCGCATGCGGCGTTCCTCCCAGGCCAGCAGGGACTCGTGGGCGCCGAGGCGGGTCAGCAGCGCACCGATGGCCTCGCCGTCACGGATGACGACACGATCGATGCCGCGGACCTCCTTGCCCTTGGCGGCGATGCCGAGCCGGCGGGCGGCACCGACCATGGCCAGCGCGGCCTCGGGACCGGGGCAGCTGACCTCGAGGGCCGAGGAACGACCGGGCTCGGTGAGCGAGCCGTGGGCGAGGAAGGCGCCCCGCCAGGCCGCGACCGCGTCGCAGGTGGATCCGGCGACGACCTGCGGGGGAAGCCCCCGGACGGGTCGGCCGGCCCCGTCGACCAGTCCGGTCTGGCGCGCCAGCAGCTCGCCGTCCTTGGACACCCGCACGATGTAGTGCGTCTCCTTGCGGATGCCGACGTTCTGGGCGACGACGACCTCGCTGTCATGTCCGAAGATGTCGGCGATGTCGGTGCGCAACCGCCGGGCCGCGGCACCGGTGTCGAGCTCGGCCTCGATGACGATCCGACCTGAGACGATGTGCAGACCGCCGGCGAATCGCAGGATCGAGGCGACTTCCGCCTTGCGACAGCACGCCTTCGTGACCTTGATGTTGGCGAGCTCCGCCTTGACCTGGGCCGTCATGGCCATCGGCTGGCACCTCTGTTTCGTTGCGGTGTGTGTCCCGGTGAAGCGTTCACTCTATGCCTGGCGCATGACGCCGGCGAAGGCGGCAGCCAGCCTGGCCGGGTCGTGCTGGTCCGCACCGTTCTCACACGTCACTTCCGCCACGTGCAGGCGCGCCCCGAGGCTGTGTGCGGCCGCCGCCAGCAGGCCGCCGGCGTCCACCAGCGATGGATCGGCGATCACCACGTCGAGCGCGAGCTCGGGTGCATGCGCCGCCAGCACCTCCAGATGATCGGTGGGACTGAAGCCCTCGGTCTCATGATCGGTGTCGCTGAGATTCAGCACCAGGGCCCGCTTCGCGGTGGTGGCGAACAACGCGTCCCTCAACTGCGGGACGAGCAGGGTGGGCATCACGCTGGTGAACCACGAACCCGGACCGACCACCACCCACTCGGCATCGAGGATCGCCTGGACCGCCTCGGGGCAGGCCGGCGGATCCGGCGGCACCAGCCGCACGCTCACGACCTGACCGTCGGTCGCGGCCACCTGGACCTGCCCCCGCACCTGGGTGAGCCGGTCGGGGGCCGTGACCAGCTGGACGTCGGCCTCGATGTCGAGCGGGACCGACGCCATGGGCAGCACCCTTCCCCGGGCGCCGAGCAGGGCGCCGACCAGGTCCAGACCGCGCACGTGGTCGCCCAACAGGTCCCAGATGGCCGTGATCAACAGATTGCCCAGGGCGTGGTTGTCCAACGGTCCGTCCGACCGGAACCGGTGCTGCAGCACGTCGGCCCACGTCCGACCCCACTCGTCGTCGCCGCACAGGGCGGCGAGCGCCATGCGCAGGTCGCCGGGCGGGAGTCCGCCGAGCTCCGCCCGCAACCGACCGGACGAACCGCCGTTGTCGGCCACCGTCACGATCCCGGTCAGCTGGGTCGTGATGCGCCGCAGCGCCGCAAGGCTCGCGGCGAGCCCATGTCCGCCGCCCAGGGACACCACGCGCTGGTCGCCCGCATCGTCCTCGTCGATCGGGTCCGGCCGGAAGATCACTCGCGCCCCAGGTCACGGTTCATCATTCGCGGCCCCAGGTCACGGTTCATCATTCGCGCCCCAGGTCACGGTTCATCATTCGCGCCCCAGGTCACGGTTCATCATTCGCGCCCCAGGTCACGGTTCATCATTCGCGCCCCAGGTCACGGTGGACCACAAGCGTGCTCACGTCGTTGCGGCGCAGTCGCTCGGCGAACGCCTCGGCCATCGCGACGCTGCGGTGCCGGCCGCCGGTGCAGCCGAAGGCGATGGTCAAGAAGTGCTTGTCCTCACGCAGGTAGCCGTCGGTCAGCAGAGACACCAGACCCTCGTACCTCTCGAGGAACTCATCGGCCCGCGGTTGACTGCGCACGTAGTCGCGCACCGGTTCGTCAAGGCCGCTGAGCGGTCGGAGCTCGTCGACCCAGAACGGATTCGGCAGGAAGCGCAGATCGGCGACCATGTCAGCATCGATGGGGACGCCGTACTTGAATCCGAAGGTGACCACCGAGGCCCGCAGGCCGCGGGTCTCGTCGTCGATGAACGCCGCCCGGACGCGCTGGGTGAGCTGGTGGACGTTCAGGTCGCTGGTGTCGATGACGATGTCGGCCCGTCCACGCAGGACGCGCAACAGCTTGCGCTCGCGCACGAATCCGTCCATGAGGCGCCCCTCGAGGCTGAGCGGGTGCGGCCGACGGGCTGCCTCCTGCCGGCGGACCAGGACCTGGTCGGACGCCTCGAGGAACAGGGTCCTGGAGGTGAAGCCCTCAGCACGCAGGCGCTCCAGCGCGTCGTTGAGTCCGGCGAAGAAACCGCGTGAACGGGCGTCGACCACGACGGCGAGCCGATTGATGTCATCGGTGCCGGCGACGGTCCGCACCGCGTCGCCGAGGATGTCCGGGGGGATGTTGTCGATGACGTAGTACCCGAGCTTCTCGAGCACCTTCGCGGCCGTGCCGCGGCCGGCCCCGGTCATGCCGGTCACCAGCACGAACTGGTGCAGTGTGCTCACGTCACCCCCTCCGTGAGAAAGGCACGATACGGACGGGCCGACGTGATGCGTCCACTGTTCACTCGCTGGCGCTCGCTCACGTCACCCCCTCCGTGAAACAGGCACGATACGGACGGGCCATGCGTCCACTGTTCACTCGCTGGCGCTCGCTCACGAGTCCTCCATGATCTCTCCGGTCGCGGTGTTCACCGCGGGGGCGGGTGCGGAGGCGGCGAGGGCCGCCACGATCGATTCTGCCGTAGTCGGGCCGATGCCCGGGACCGCGGCCATCTCTTCGACGGAGGCAGCGCGCATCTTCTTGACCGACCCGAAGGTCTTCATCAGGGCCTTGCGCCGCGTGGGTCCCAGCCCGGGCACCGGATCGAGCAGGCTGTCGACCATGGACTTGCTGCGTCGGCCGCGGTGGTGCGAGATCGCGAAGCGGTGCGCCTCGTCCCGCAGCCGCTGCAGCAGATAGAGCCCCTCGCTGGTGCGGGGCAGGATGACCGGATCGTCATCCTCGGGCAGCCACACCTCCTCGAGGCGCTTGGCCAGCCCGACCAGGGCGATGTCCTGGATGCCGAGCGCTGTCATGGCCGCGTGCGCGGCTGCGACCTGCGGCGGCCCGCCGTCGACCACGACCAGGGCCGGCGCGTAGGCGAACCGCCTCGGCTTGCCCGTCTCGGGGTCGATGCCACCGCGCTCGTCGACGTCGGCGTCCGTCGCGTCGACCCCGCCGGGATCGGCACTGGCCTCCTCGGCGCGGGCCTTGAGCAGGCGCTCGAATCGGCGCGTGATGACCTCGTGCATGGCCGCGACGTCGTTCTGGCCCTCGTGGCGCACCGTGAAGCGTCGGTACTCGGACTTGCGCGGCAGTCCGTCCTCGAACACGACCATCGAGGCCACGATCTCGGTGCCCTGCAGGTTGGAGATGTCGTAGCACTCGATGCGCAGCGGCGCGGTGGGCAGATCGAGTGCTTCCTGGATCTCCTCCAGCGCCTTGCTGCGGGCCGTGAGATCGCCCGAGCGCTGCATCTTGTGCCGCATCATCGACTGCTTGGCATTCTGCTCGACGGTCTGCATCAGGGCCTTCTTGTCGCCGCGCTGCGGCACCCGGATCTGCACCGGTCCCCCACGCCGTTCGGCCAGCAGCTCGGCCACGATCTCGTGATCGGCCGGCAGCCGGGGCACCAGCACCTGGCGCGGGATCGCCGCCGACGACGCACCCTCGTACAACGTCATCAGCGCGCGTTGCACCAGCTCGGGGAAGGCGGCGTCGTCGGACTTGTCGGCCACCCATCCACGCTGTCCTCGGATGCGACCCCCACGCACCGAGAAGATCTGGACCGCGACCTCGAGCAGATCATCGACGAATCCGAGCACGTCGGCGTCGGTGCCGTCGCCGAGCACGACCGTCTGCTTCTCGAGCACGCGGTTGAGCGCACCAAGATCGTCCCGCAGCTTCGCTGCCAGCTCGTACTCCTGGGCCTCGGACGCCTGCTGCATGCGCTTGTGGATGCGCTGGGTGAACCCCGCGGTCTGACCTCCCATGAAGGCCAGGAAGTCGTTGACGATCGCGCGATGCTCCTCGGCGCTGACCCGGTCGACGCACGGGGCTGCGCACTTGCCGATGTCGCCGAGCAGGCAGGGCCGTCCGATGGCCTTGGAACGCCGGAACACCCCGGCGCTGCACGATCGCATCGGGAACACCCGCAGCAGCGTGTCGACGGTGTCGCGAATCGCCCACGCGTGCCCGTACGGCCCGAAGTACCGCACCCCCTTGCGCTGCGTGCCGCGCATGACCGTGACACGGGGGTACTCCTCGCCGACGGTGACGGCGAGCCAGGGGTAGGACTTGTCATCGCGATACTTGACGTTGAACCGGGGATCGAACTCCTTGATCCACGAGTACTCCAAGGCCAGGGCCTCGACCTCGGTGGAGACGACGGTCCATTCGACCGAGGCCGCCGTGGTGACCATCTGCTGCGTGCGCGGGTGCAGGTTGGTGACGTCCTGGAAGTACGAGCTCAGCCGCGGCCGCAACGACTTGGCCTTGCCGACGTAGATGACTCGCCGCTCGGCGTCGCGGAACCGGTACACGCCGGGCTGGGTCGGGATCTCCCCGGGCTTGGGTCGGTAGCTGGCGGGATCGGCCATGACGTCAGTGTGCCGCTGCGCGGGCACGGCGCGGCACCAGGTGGGCGATCGCGACGGCGATCGCGCCCCAGACCAGGCCGACGATCGCCGAGGCGACGGTGTTGACGAGCCAGCCCAGCACGGCGCCCGCGGCGGTCACGGCGTCTGCAGCGGCCTCCTGGACGTGGTGGACCGCGTCGTACGGGGCGTGCCAGCCGAGGTCGTCGGCGCCGACCAGCAGGATGTGTCCGCCGACCCACAGCATCGCAGCGGTACCGACGACCGAGATGACCGCCAGCAGGCGCGGCATGCCCGCGACCATCGCGTGTCCGACGCGCTGCGCGGATGGGGAGGCGCGTCGGGTGAGGGCGAGGCCAGCGTCGTCCATCTTGACGATCAGCGCGACGACGCCGTAGACCAGCGCCGTGATCGCCACCGCGACCACCAGCAAGATGATGGCCCGGGAGACCAACGGCTCCTCGGTGACCTCGTTGAGGGCGATCACCATGATCTCCCCGGAGAGGATGAAATCGGTGCGGATCGCGCCCGACACCATGGTGCGCTCCTGATCGGCGTCGCCGCCGGCGGCGACTGGCGCCGCGTCGTGATGGGTCTCGTGCCGCGGGTTCAGTCGCTCCCAGATCTTCTCGGCGCCCTCGAAGCACAGGTAGGTGCCGCCCAGCATGAGCAGTGGAGTGAGCAGCCATGGCAGGAACTGGCTGAGCAGCAGCACGGCGGGCAGGATGAACACGATCTTGTTGCGCAACGAGCCGGCGGCGATCTTGCGGATCATCGGCAGCTCGCGGGTCGCCGTCACGCCCTGGACGTACTGGGGCGTGACTGCGGTGTCGTCGATGACCACCCCGGTGGCCTTGACGCTGGCCCGACCAGCAGCGGCGCCGACGTCGTCGACCGAGGCGGCCGCCAGCTTGGCCATCGCGGCGACGTCGTCGAGCAGTGCGACGAGTCCGCCAGCCATCAGCGGACCCCTCGACCGTCGATCAGCAGAGGCTTGAGGAAGTGACCGGTGTGGCTGTCGGCGTTCTTCGCGACGTCCTCCGGCGTGCCCTCGGCCACCAGCAGTCCCCCGCCGCTGCCGCCCTCGGGGCCCATGTCGATGACCCAGTCGGCGGTCTTGATGACATCGAGATTGTGCTCGATGA
>JBBSRN010000069.1:0-10921 GCA_038242985.1 Propionibacteriales bacterium
AAGTACTACGTCTGCAAGCGCTCGCCGCTGCATGCTGCGGAGGCGCTGGAGTGCCTCGGCGGCAACGGCTACATCGAGGAGTCGGGCATGCCGCGGCTGTACCGCGAGGCGCCCTTGATGTCGGTCTGGGAGGGCTCGGGCAACGTCGCGGCCCTCGACACGTTGCGCGCGGTGGCGCGTCAGCCCGAGACCCTGCAGGTGCTGTTCGACGAGCTCGACGTCGCCGCCGGATCGGACCGGCGCCTCGACACCTTCGTCGCCGGGCTGAAGAACTCGTTCGTCGACACCGAGACGCTGCCGACCCGCGCCCGTACGGTCGTGGGTGACATCGCGATCGCCCTGCAGGGTTCGCTGCTGGTGCGCTTCGGTCACCCGGCCGTCGCCGACGCGTTCGCGGCCTCGCGCCTGGACGGCTACTGGGGCACGGTGCTCGGGACCCTTCCGGCCGGCCTCGACCTCGCGCCCGTCATCGAGCGTGCCGTGCCCAAGATCTGATGCCCACCTCCACGGCGGGCACCTCCACGGTGCAGCGAGCCGGCTCGGTGGTCTCGGCCGCCGCGGTCGCCTCGGCGGTGCTGGCCCTCGTCGTCACCGAGATCGCCCCGACCGGGGTGTCCCCGGTGCGCGGCGCGGTCAGCGAGTGGGCCCTGACTCCGTACGAGTGGGGATACCGGTGGTTCACGCTGTCGCTGACCGTGGCCGCGCTGGCCCTGCTGGTCGCTGCGATCGCCACCTTCGGTCGCCGTGGTGGGCGCGGCATCGCCATCGCCCTTGCGTTCGTGGCGTTCGGGCGGTCGTTCGTCGGGTGGGTGCCCATGGATGCGCCCGGCGCCGCCGCCACGACCACCGGCCGGGTGCACTTCGCTCTCGGTGCCATCTCCTTCGTGGCTTTCGTCGTCGCGGCGGTGCTGGTGGCGCGCACGCTGCGTCGCTGCGTCGCAGCGGACGGGTTGCGGCTGTTCTCGCTGGTGGTCGCGGTGCTCGCCGCGATCTTCCTGATCGGCATCGCCGCCGGTCCCGCATCGGTGTTCGGGCTGGTCGAGCGGGCGTTCTACGGGTGCCTGCTGGTGTGGCTGGCCGTGCTCGCGGCCGCTGGGGTCCGGCAGGGCTTCGCGGCTCAGGTCAGCTGAGCTGGGACGCAGCGGCCTCGTCGAGCAGCCAGAGGGTGTTCTGGAGGCCTCGAACGCCCTTCGCCGGCGTGTCCGCCACCGGACCGTCGCCCCAGGCCCTGGCGACCGCCTCGGCCTTGCCGCCACCCGCCACCAGCAACCACACCTCGACCGCGTGGTTCAGAGCCGGGAACGTCAGGGTGATGCGCTCCGGCGGTGGCTTCGGCGAACCGAACACCTCGACGCATCGCCGTTCGGTCTCGTCGAGCTGGGGGAAGCCGGGGAACAACGACGCGACATGACTGTCCGGTCCCATGCCGAGCAGCACCAGGTCGAACGGTGCGCTGGGCAGCGTGTCGCCGTAGGCGTCGGCCGCGGCGGCCATCGACTCGTCGGGATCGGAGCGTTCCGACGCGGCAGGCATCGCGTGCACGTGGTCATCGGGCACCGAGAACCGGTGCAGGAACGCGTCGTACGCCTGCTGGGCGTTGCGGTCGTGGTGGCCGGCCGGCACGAATCGCTCGTCGCCCCACCACCAGTGCACCCGCGCCCAGTCGGCGGCGTCAGCGTCCAGCCGGGCGTAGGTCTCGATGGCGATGGAGCCGCCGGTGAGGACGACGTGCGGCTCACGTCCGCCGGCCTGGATCGACGCGACGAGCCGGCCGATCCGGTCCGCGATCATGGTGGCGAGCGCGTCGGCGTCGGGCACGACCACCCGGTCGGTGCTCATCGCCCCACCAGCAGGTGCTCGACGGTGGCGCCGTAGATCTGGTCGGCGTCCAGGCGCCGCAGGTCCTCGGCCAACAGCTCGGCCAGGGTGCGCTTGGTGAGGGGAACGGTCCGCGGCGCCGAACCCGGCACGTTGAACGTGCAGGAGTTCTCGTCCACCCGCTCGATGCGCACCTCCCCGGCCTTGGTCTCCAGGGTGACGAGCATGATCTGGTCGGCGTCGACACGGTGCCAGATGATCGGTACCTTCAGCCGGCTCTCCAGCCACGCCTCCAGCAGCACGCCGGCGGGATTGCCGGGACCCGCGGAGATGGTGCCGCCGACGACCGGGCTCTTCACCTGGTCCAGAGCCGCCGCGAGCAACGCTCGCCACGGCGTCAGCCGGGTCCACGACAGGTCGGTGTCGCCGGGGGTGTAGTTCCGGGCGACCCTGGTCAGGTTGCGCACGGACTGGCCCGACGTCTCGGCGTCGGTGAGACGGCGGTTGCCGAGCGAGCCGATCGGATCGGCCGCCGGATTGGTCGGCGCCGTCCCGGGCCACCAGACGACGACGGGGGAGTCCGGCAGCAGCAGCGGCAGCACCGCCGACTCGGCGTGCTTGACCAGCTGGCCGGACATGCGCAGCAGGATGGACTCGCCCGAGGTCTCGCTGCCCACACGGATCTTGGCGTGCAGGTCAGGACCGCCGGTGCCCTTGCCGAGGATGACGCCGATCACCCGGGCCGGGTGCTCCTTGGACAGGATCGTCGCCGAGTGCAGCGCGTCCTCGACCGTGTCGTCGTCGCAGACGACGATCAAGGTCAGCACCATGTCCATGGCCGGGCTGCCCGAGGCCAGGCGTGCCCGCACCATCTCGCGGGCGATCGCGGAGGAGTTCGTGTGCTCGAGGGTGATCTGCATGTCTACGGTCTTCTCCATCTGCGGCCGTCGCGCTCGAGCATCTTGTCCGCTGACGCAGGACCCCAGGTGCCGGCCGGGTAGGTGTCGATGTCCTTGCGCCGCGCCCAGTGCTCGATCACGGGGTCGAGGATCTGCCAGGACATCTCGACCTCCTCGTGCCGCGGGACCAACGGTGGCTCGCCGAGCAGGACGTCCAGGATCAGTCGCTCATAGGCCTCGGGACTGTCCTCGACGAAGGTTCCGCCGTAGGCGAAGTCCATGTTGACGTCGCGGATCTCCATCACCGTGCCGGGCACCTTGGCGCCGAATCGCAGCGTGACGCCCTCGTCGGGCTGGATGCGCATGACGACCGCGTTCTGGCCGAGCTCCTCGACGTCGTTGCGGTTGAACGGCTGGTGGGGCGCTCGCTTGAACACGACCGCGACCTCGGTGACGCGACGTCCGAGGCGCTTGCCGACCCGCAGGTAGAACGGCACGCCGGCCCATCGGCGGGTGCCGATGTCGATCCGCACCGCCGCGTACGTCTCGGTGCGCGAGTCCGCGGGGATGCCCTCCTCCTCCAGGTAGCCCTTGACCTCCTCGCCGCCGGCCCACCCGGCCGTGTACTGGGCGTGTGCGGTGTGCAGGTCCATGCGGGCTGGGGGACGCGCATTGGCCAGGATCTTCTGCTTCTCGATCCGCAGGCTCTTGGCGTTGAAGGAGACCGGGTCCTCCATCGCGATCAGTGCCATCAGCTGCAGCAGATGGTTCTGGATCACGTCGCGGGCCGCCCCGATGCCGTCGTAGTACCCGGCGCGGGTGCCGATGCCGATGTCCTCGGCCATCGTGATCTGCACGTGGTCGACGTAGTTGCTGTTCCAGACCGGCTCGAACATGCCGTTGGCGAAGCGGAACGCCAAGATGTTCTGCACCGTCTCCTTGCCGAGGTAGTGATCGATGCGAAAGACGCTGCCGGGCGGGAACACCTCGCCCACGATCTCGTTGAGCTCCTGCGCGGAGGCCAGGTCGTGTCCGAACGGCTTCTCGATGACGACCCGGCGCCAGGCGTCCGGATGCTTCGGATCCCCGTCGGCCGTCGCGAGACCGTGCTGCTTGAGCTTGTTGACCACGGTGGAGAACAGTCCGGGCGGGATCGACAGGTAGAAGGCGTGATTGCCCTGGGTGCCCTGGCTGTCGTCGAGCTCTGCCAGCGTGGCGGCCAGCTGCTTCCACGCCGCGTCGTCGTCGAACGAGCCCTCGACGAAGCGCACCCCGGCGTAGAGCTGCTTCCAGA
Organism: Propionibacteriales bacterium; assembly: GCA_038242985.1. Lineage (GTDB taxonomy): Bacteria > Actinomycetota > Actinomycetes > Propionibacteriales > Nocardioidaceae > Aeromicrobium. The sequence goes on from JBBSRN010000069.1 coordinate 4,012, forward strand.
CCGTCTCACGCCACTGCGTGCGGGCGCCGGCCTTGGCTGCCTCCTTGGCCAGCTCGGCGAAGCCCTCGCGGCCGAAGTCGTGCCGGGCAAAACCCACCAGCGCGAAGCCCGGTGGCAGCAGCCCGCGGTTGGCCAGATCGTAGATCGCCGGGATCAGCTTGCGCCGCGCGAGATCGCCGGTGACGCCGAACAGCACCAGACCGCACGGCCCGGCGATCTGGGGGAGCCGGCGGTCCTGCGGATCGCGCAGCGGGTTCGTGCTCACTGGCCGGCCTGCGGTGACCGCAGTGCGTCGCGCACCCGGTCGAGCGATCCGAGATCGGACAGGTGCAGACGCAGCACGGGACGGCCGTGGTCGCGCAGCACCTGGGCGTCGCCGGCGGCCTGCGACGCGATGAACGAGCCGAAGGTGAAGTCACGCCCGGGGACCGCGAGGTCCTCGACCGGATCGCAGGTGACCTGCACGAACACGCCGTTGGGCGTGCCGCCCTTGTGGTACTGGCCGGTCGAGTGCAGGAATCGCGGGCCCCAGCCGAAGGTCACCGGGCGTCCCACCCGGGCGGCGACGCTCTCGCGGACCTCGGCCAGATCGGCCAGGTCGACCCGGTCCAGGTAGGCCTGCACCGCGACGTAACCGTGCTCGAGGTCGAGCTCGCCGAACAACGACCCGACCGCCGAGGCCACGGTCGTCTCGGTGGTGCCGTACAGCTCGACGCCGCCGTCCACGGAGTCCGGCTGCGCGGGGGTGTCAGAGCTGTCCAGCAGATCGCGAGCCGCCTGCTTGGCGCTCTCGACGTCGGGCTGGTCGAAGGGATCGATGCCGATGAGGCGACCGGCCACCGTCGTGGCGACCTCCCACGTCAGCATCTGCGCGCCCAACGAGCCGGTGATCGCTGCGGACCAACCAGAATCCGCCTCCGGCGCGCCGGCGCCGCCGATGGCGACCAGGATCGAGTCCGCCGAGCTCGGCGTGAAGTTGACCGCGTCGGGGGACGGCACCACGACGGGCAGCACCCCGCGGCCGTTCTTCCCGGTCGACTCGGCCACGAGCTGCTCGATCCAGTCGCCGACGCCATGGTGGTCCATATCGGTCAGCACCAGCTTGTCGACCCGGTGCCGGTTCGCGACACCGATCAGGCAGCCGAGACGGAGCGCGGGATTGTCCGAGGAGTCAGCGAAGACGACGTCGTGCACTGCTGCGGCTTCGTCGAGCAGCGCGTCGATGTCGGCGCCTGCCAGTCCGCTGGGGACCAGCCCGAAGGCCGTGAGGGCGGAGTACCGGCCGCCGACCTGCGGATCGGCGGTGAACACGCGGTACCCGGCCCGGGTGGCCTCGTCCTGCAGCGGCGAACCCGGATCGGTCACCACCACGATGCGCTCGACCGGATCGATGCCCGCATCGACGAAGGCCTGCTCGAAGGCCCGCCGCTGGCTGTCGGTCTCGACGGTTCCGCCGGACTTGCTCGACACGACCACCACCGCGCGCTCCAGACGATCCTGCAACGCCGACCTGACCATGTCGGGCTGCGACGAGTCCAGCACCGTCAGCTCGACTCCGGCGGTGTGACAGATGACCTCGGGAGCCAGCGACGACCCTCCCATGCCGCACAGCACCACGTGATCGAGACCTCGACCGCGCAGCTCGTCGCGCAGCGCGATGACCTCGGCGGCCAGATCGCGCGACGTCGTGGCCAGGGACACCCAGGACAGTCGCTTGGCCGCCTCGGCCTCGGCGTCCGCGCCCCACAGCGTGGGATCCTCGGCGCCGATCCGGGACGCGACCCGATCACTGACCGCCTGCTGGACGGCGGCGCCCAGCTCGGACCCGTCGGCGGCGGTCAGCTCGAGGGCCACCATGTCAGGCCTTCTCGATCTCGGCGGAGACCGTCTCCAACAGCTCGGCCCATGAGGCGTCGAACTTCTCCAGGCCCTCGTCCTCCACCACCTTCACGACCTCGTCGTACGAGATGCCCTCGGCCTCGAGATCCGCGATGACCTGCTGCGCTGCGTCGTAGTGGGACGTGACCTGGTTGCCGTGCACCTCGCCGTGGTCGGCGAACGCCTGCATCGTCTTCTCCGGCATCGTGTTGACGGTGTCGGCCACGACCAGCTCGGTGACGTACATCGTGTCGGGGTAGCTCGGGTCCTTGACGCCCGTCGAGGCCCACAGGGGTCGCTGCCGATGGGCGCCCTGGGCGGCCAGCGCGGCGAACCGATCGCTCGCGAAGGCCTCTTCGTAGGCCTGGTACGCCAGGCGGGCGTTCGCGATGCCTGCCTGGCCACGAAGCGCGTGTCCCTCCGGCAGCCGGCCGTCGACCTCGGAGTCGATGCGGCTGACGAAGAACGAGGCCACCGAGTGGATCGACGCGAGATCGTGTCCGTTCGCCGCGGCTTGCTCGAGTCCGTACAGGTAGGCGTCCATGACGCCGCGGTAGCGGTCCAGCGAGAAGATCAGCGTGACGTTGACGCTGATGCCCGCTGCGGTGGTGGCGGCGATCGCCGGCAGGCCCTCCTCGGTGGCGGGGATCTTGATCAGCAGGTTCGGGCGATCGACCCGGTCCCACAGCTTCTGGGCCATCTCGACGGTGTCGTCGGTGCGGCGAGCCATCCCGGGCTCGACCTCGATCGAGACGCGGCCGTCGACCCCGCCGGTGGTGTCGAACACCGGACGCAGCACGTCGCAGCCGTTCTGCACGTCGGTGGTGGTCAGCTCGAACACCGTGGTGTCGATGTCGGCCCCGGCCGCCTTCAGCTCGGCTACCTGGGCGCTGTAGCGGTCACCATGGGACAACGCGGACGCGAAGATCGTCGGGTTGGTGGTGACTCCGACGACACCGGAATCGTTCATCAGCTGCTCGAGGTTGCCTGACTCGATGCGTTCGCGTGACAGGTCGTCGAGCCAGATGGACACGCCGGCGTCGGTGAGTGCTTGCAGTCGATTGTTCATGGTGATCTCCTCCGGGTTGGCGCGGGTCAGTGGGTGTCGGCAGGTCCGATGGATCCAGCCGGTCGGGCGTGGAACGGCGCTGACGGGGCGCCGGCAGCCGCTTCGATCGATTCCTTCGCCGCAGCGACGACGGAGTCGGCGGTGAGGCCGAACTCCTCGTAGAGCTTGGCGAACGACGCCGAGGCGCCGTAGTGATCGAGGCCGACGATGCGTCCTGCGTCGCCGACCACGTCGCGCCAACCGAACGACACCCCGGCCTCGACGGAAACGCGAGCGCGCAGGGTGGGTGGGATGACCTCGTCGCGGTACGAGGCGTCCTGCTCCTCGAACCACTCGCGGCACGGCATCGACACGACGCGCGCATGGATGCCCTCGGCCGCGAGCGTCTCGCGGGCCGCGACGGCCAGCTGCAGCTCGGAGCCGGTACCGACCAGGATCACGTCGGGATCGTTGCCCTCCGGAGCGTCGAGGAGCACGTAGGCGCCCTTCGACACGCCCTCGGTCGAGGCGAATCCTTGTTCGCCACGGGGGACCGTCGGCAGGTTCTGCCGGCTCAGCGCCAGCGCCGTCGGACGATCGGTGAGCGACAGCACGTGCTTCCACGCCGCGATCGTCTCGTTGGCGTCGGAGGGGCGGATGACGTCGAGGCCGGGGATGGCGCGCAGGGCCGTCAGGTGCTCCACGGGTTGGTGGGTGGGGCCGTCCTCGCCAAGACCGATCGAGTCGTGGGTCCACACGTAGGTGACGGGCAGCCGCTGCAGTGCAGCCAACCGAACCGCGGGGCGCATGTAGTCGCTGAAGATCAGGAAGGTGCCGCCGTACACGCGCGTGGGGCCGTGCATCGCGATGCCGTTCATGACCGAGCCCATGGCGTGCTCGCGGATGCCGAAGTGCAGCACCCGGCCGTACCAGTCGCCCTGGAACATCTTGGTGGAGTACTCCGGGGGCAGGAACGATGGCTCGCCCTTCGGCGTCGTGTTGTTCGAGCCGGCGAGGTCGGCCGAACCACCCCACAGCTCAGGCAGGTGCGGGGCCGCGGCGCTGAGGAACTCACCGGAGGCCACGCGAGAGGCGACACCCTTGTCATCGGCCTCGTAGGTGGGCAGATCGGCGTCCCAGCCGTCGGGCAGGGTGCGTGACGTCATGCGCTCGAGCAGCGCGGCACCGTCGGCGTTGGCGGTCTGCCACGCGTCGAAGGCGACCTGCCACTGCGCGTGGGCCGACGCGCCGCGGTCGCGCGCCGATCGGGTGTGCGCGAGGACGTCGCCCGAGACCTCGAAGGTCTGCTCGGGATCGAAGCCGAGCAGCTTCTTGGTGGCGGCGATCTCCTCGGCGCCCAGCGCCGAGCCGTGCGAGGCACCGGTGTTCTGCTTGGTGGGCGCCGGCCACGCGATGATGGTGCGCAGCTGGATGAAGCTGGGCTTGTCGGTGACGGCGGCGGCGGCCTGGAACGCGTTCCAGAGAGCCTCGACGTCCTCGGTGTACCCGGTGCCTCCGTTGGTCCAGTCGACGGTCTGCACGTGCCAGCCGTAGGCCCGGTAGCGGGCGGCGACGTCCTCGTTGAACGCGACGTCGGTGTTGTCCTCGATCGAGATCTCGTTGTCGTCGTACAGCAGCGTCAGGTTGCCCAGCTGCTGGGTGCCGGCGAGTGACGACGCCTCGGACGAGACACCCTCCTGGAGGTCACCGTCGGACGCGATGGCGTACACGTGGTGGTCGAAGGGGCTCTCTCCGGCGGCGGTGTCCGGATCGAACAGACCGCGCTCACGGCGGGCCGCCATCGCCATGCCGACCGCGTTGCCGACGCCCTGGCCGAGCGGGCCGGTGGTCACCTCGACTCCGGGGGTGTGGCGGTACTCCGGGTGACCCGGTGTCTGGCTGCCCCACTGGCGCAGCTCCTGGAGATCGTCCAGCGTCATCGGGAAGCCCGCGAGGTACAGCTGGATGTACTGCGTGAGGCTGGAGTGGCCGCACGACAGCACGAAGCGGTCGCGGCCGATCCACAAGGGATCGGTCGGGTCGTGCCGCATGAGCTTCTGGTAGATCATGTAGGCCGCGGGCGCCAGGCTCATCGCGGTGCCGGGGTGGCCGTTGCCGGCCTTCTCCACGGCGTCGGCAGCAAGGAGACGGGCCGTGTCGACGGCCCTCTGATCGAGTTCGGACCAATCGAGTTCAGCGTGGGCGGATGTCACAGCGCGTGCTCCTGAAGTGGTGTCGGGAACCAAGGTGGTGGGTGCCGGCCGGTGTGCGCCGACCGTCTTCTTCGAGACTACCCGCGTGGCTTAGACTCATGCACGTGAGTGCCGTCGCCAAGAGCCCCGATCCGCGGCCTGACGTATCCAGCTCCGGACGCACGGGTGCTGTCGACGTCGTCAAGGCCTACGTTGCGCTGACCAAGCCGCGCATCATCGAGCTGCTGCTGCTCACGACCGTCCCGGTGATGTTCCTGGCAGCGCAGGCCGTTCCGGGCCTGTGGCTGGTGGCAGCCACCATCATCGGCGGGTACCTGTCGGCCGGTAGCGCCAATGCCCTGAACTGCGTGGTCGACGCCGACATCGACACCAAGATGCGCCGCACGGCGCGCCGCCCCCTGGTGCGCCATCAGGTCTCCACCCGTGGGGCACTGGTCTTCGGCCTCGTCCTCGGCGTCGTGTCCACGCTGTGGTTGGGCTTCTACGTCAACTGGTTGTCGTCCGCGCTGGCCCTGACCGCCAACGTGTTCTACGTCGTCGGCTACACGATGATCCTCAAGCGCCGCACGTCGCAGAACATCGTGTGGGGCGGCGCGGCCGGCTGCTTCCCGGCGCTGATCGGTTGGACGGCCGTCACCAACGAGCTCGCCTGGGCGCCGGTCGTGCTGTTCCTGGTGGTCTTCTTCTGGACGCCGCCACACTTCTGGGCCCTGGCGATGCGGTACCGCGAGGACTACGCCGCGGCCGACGTGCCGATGCTGCCGTCGGTGGCCTCCTCCGATGAGGTCTCCCGTCAGATCCTGCGCTACTCGTGGGTCATGGTCGGCACCTCGTTGCTGTTGTGGCCCATCACGCCGACCGGCTGGTTCTATCCCGCGGCAGCGGTCACGCTCGGCATCGTGTTCCTCGTCGAGGCCCACGACCTGCGGTCGCGGGCCCGGGACACCGAGGACCTGGCGATCATCAAGCCGATGCGATTGTTCCACCTGTCCAACGCGTACCTGGCGCTGCTGTTCGTGGCCGCAGCGATCGATCCCTTCCTGCGCTAGGAGCTCCTCGTGCCCGTTGATCCCACCGGAACCGATCTGAAGCGGTACCTCGCGGAGGACCCGGGCGGTCCCGTCGTCATGCTCAACCTGCTGAAGTTCGCCGACGGCGGACGCGAGGGTTACACGCAGTACGCCGCGGCCATCGCGCCGTTCCTGGACAAGATCGGAGCCCAGGTGCTCCACGTCGGTGATCTCGGCACCGAGGTCGTGCGGCGCGACGACTTCGACTGGGACGCCGTGCTGCTGGTTGAGTACCCGTCACGATCGGCTTTCACCCAGATGGTCGCCGATCCGGAGTACCAGGCCATCACCCATCTGCGCACCGAAGCGGTCTCCGAGGCCGTCCTGCAGGCCTCCACCCCCTGGTAGCTCGGTGAACGGCCGGGTCGTCTGTCGGCTGCGCCGACGGCTGAGGACACGAGCGACGGGTGGCGGTGAGTCTTTCGGCTTCGCTCAGGTTCTCGGTGAGATGGTCGGCTTCCGCCGGAGCCTGCCCGGTCTGATGGCCGACCAAGTCACCGCACCAGATGGGTAGCGGGCGAGGCTCGCACCTCTAGGCTTGCTGCATGAGTGATCCGGCCTACCGCCTCGTCGCTGCCCCCCGAGAGCTCCAGCTCTCCGATCGCTTCTTCGGCCGGTTCCGTCGCGTCGGCCTGCGCGGTGTGCTCGCCGATCTGAATCGCGTCGGCAGCCATGCCGAGGTACCTGGCGAGGCGCCGGTC
>JBBSRN010000070.1:0-10903 GCA_038242985.1 Propionibacteriales bacterium
GACATGAGCGATCTGTTCGGGAACGAGCCGGTATGGGTCGTCATCCTCAAGGCGGTGCTGATCTTCGCCTTCCTGCTGGTCTACACGTTGTTCAACATCTGGTTCGAGCGCCGCGTCGTCGCGCGCATGCAGAACCGCGTGGGACCCAACGTGAACGGCCCCTTCGGTCTGCTGCAGAGCCTCGCCGACGGCGTCAAGCTGGCGCTGAAGGAGGACATCATCGTCAAGGCGGCTGACAAGGTCGTCTACATCCTGGCTCCGATCCTGGCCACCATCCCGGCATTCCTGGCCTGGGCGGTCATCCCGTTCGGCCCCGAGGCGCGGATCCCGTTCACCGACACCGTCACCCCGCTGCAGCTGACCGATCTGCCCGTCGCGGTCCTGTACGTCCTGGCCGTCACCTCCGTCGGCGTCTACGGCATCGTGCTCGCCGGCTGGGCCTCCGGCTCCATCTACGCATTGCTGGGTGGTCTGCGCTCCAGCGCCCAGGTCATCTCCTACGAGGTGGCCATGGGCTTGTCCTTCGTGTCGGTGTTCATGTACGCCGGCTCGATGTCCACCTCCGAGATCGTCGCGGCGCAGGCCGATGTCTGGTACTTCCTGCCGCTGTTCCCCTCGTTCGTCATCTACGTCATCGCCATGGTCGGTGAGACCAACCGGGCGCCGTTCGACCTGCCCGAGGCCGAGGGCGAGCTGGTCGGCGGGTTCCACACCGAGTACTCGTCGCTGAAGTTCGCGCTGTTCTTCCTGGCCGAGTACGTCAACATGGTCACCGTCTCGGCACTGGCGACCACCCTGTTCCTCGGCGGCTGGCGCGCACCGTTCGGCATCGGCACCGTGTGGGCGGGCGCCAACGAGGGCTGGTGGCCGGTGCTGTGGTTCTTCGGCAAGACGTTGGGATTCATCTTCTTCTTCGTCTGGCTGCGCGGCACCCTGCCGCGGATGCGCTACGACCAGTTCATGAACTTCGGCTGGAAGGTCCTGATCCCGATCTCGCTGGTGTGGATCGTCGCCGTCGGCTTGATCCGCAAGCTCAAGAACGAGGACCTGCTCGGCCCGCAGACGCTGCTGTGGTTCGCCGTGGCTGCCGGCGTGCTGATCCTGGCGACGTTCCTGATCCCGGAGAAGAAGCCCGATCCCGAGCCCGAGGCCGAGACAGTTCCGTTCGACGCCTTCGCCGGCGGCTACCCGGTGCCGCCGATGGGCGACCAGGTGCTGCCCGACCAGACCACCAGAACCGGTGCCCCAGACGACGACACAGTGAGGACGAGACCATGAGCAATCCGATCAGGGAGACGCTGTGGGACCCCATCGCCGGGTTCGGCGTCACCTTCCGCACGATGTTCCGCAAGACCGTCACCGAGCAGTACCCGTTCGAGAAGGTCCCGACGGCGCCGCGCTTTCACGGCCGGCACCAGCTGAACCGCTGGCCCGACGGCCTGGAGAAGTGCATCGGGTGCGAGCTGTGCGCCTGGGCCTGCCCGGCCGACGCCATCTACGTCGAGGGCGAGTCGAACACCGACGACCACCGCATGAGCCCCGGCGAGCGGTACGGCAGCGTCTACCAGATCAACTACCTGCGTTGCATCCTGTGCGGCCTGTGCATCGAGGCGTGCCCGACCCGGGCGCTGACCATGACCAACGAGTACGAGCTGGCCGACAACAACCGGGCCGACCTCATCTATGAGAAGTCCGATCTGCTGGCGCCGTTGCTGCCCGGCATGACCGAGCCGCCGCACGAGATGCTGATCAGCGACGACCACCGTGACTACTACCGCGGCAAGTCCCTGCCGATCGTCGAGACCACGAGCGGAGACAGTGCGTGACGACGTTCTGGTTGCTCGCGCCCTTGATGGTCGTGTCGGCACTCGGCCTGCTGTTCGTGCGCAAGGCGGTGCACGCTGCGCTGTGCCTGGCGGTCGTGATGATCAGTCTCGCGGTGCTGTACGCCGCGCTCGACGCCCCGTTCCTGTTCGCGGTCCAGATCATCGTCTACACCGGCGCCATCATGATGCTGTTCCTGTTCGTGCTGATGCTGGTCGGTGTCGACACCGTCGACGCGCTCAAGGAGACCATCGGAGGCCAGCGGTGGATCGCCGTCATCATCGGCGCGCTGTTCGGCATCACCGTCGTGCTGGCCATCGCCCAGACCGTCTCGGGCGCCGTGGTCGGGCTGGACACGGCCAACGCCAACGGCAATCCGTACGGCCTGGCCGAGCTGTTGTTCGGCAAGTACGTCCTGGCGTTCGAGTTCACCAGCGCCCTGCTGATCACGGCCGCCCTCGGCGCGATGGTCCTGGCTCACCAGGAGCGGCTGACACCCCGGCGCACCCAGGGCGACCTGGCCGCCCAGCGCATGCGTGACTACGCCGAGCTCGGCCGCCACCCCGGCAACCCGCCCACGCCCGGCGTCTTCGCCCGGCACAACGCCGTCGACACCCCCGCTCTCCTGCCGGACGGGACCGCGGTCGACGCGTCGATCTCGCCCAGCATCGTGGCGCGCGGACAGGTGCGCGACGGCTACGACGACGACATCGAGATCGTCCAGCGCCAGCTCGAGGGCCGAGACACCGGCGACGACACGATCGGGGGAGAGAAGTGACCGAGTACCTGTCGCTGTCACTCATCTTGTTCACCATCGGTGCCGTCGGGGTGCTCGTGCGCCGCAACGCCATCGTCGTGTTCATGTGCATCGAGCTGATGCTCAACGCGACCAATCTGGCCCTCGTCAGCTTCTCGCGCCAGATCGGCAACCTCGACGGGCAGGTCGCAGCGTTCTTCGTCATGGTCGTCGCCGCGGCCGAGGTCGTCGTCGGGCTGGCCATCATCGTGTCCATCTACCGCGCGCGGCGATCGATCTCGGTCGACGACGCGAACCTGTTGAAGTCGTAGGGGACGCACATATGTTCGATCTGCAATGGCTGCTCATCGCAGTCCCGCTGGCCAGCGGCCTCGGCCTGCTCGTGTGGGGCAAGGAGTCCGACGCCTTCGGCCACCTCATCGCGACCGTTGCCTCGACGTTCTCCTTCGTGTTCGGCCTGGTGCTGTTCCTGGAGCTGACCGGCGCCGCGGCCGAGGACCGTTCGCGCACCACGAATCTGTTCACCTGGATCGACGCCGGTCGCTTCCACGTCGACATGTCCTTCACGTTCGACCAGCTGTCCGGTCTGTTCGTGCTGCTGGTCACCGGCGTCGGCACCCTGATCCACATCTACTCGATCGGGTACATGGCGCACGACGAGCGGCGCCGACGCTTCTTCGCCTACCTCAACATCTTCATCGCCGCGATGCTCACGCTCGTGCTGGCCGCGGACTACCTCGTGCTGTTCCTCGGGTGGGAGGGCGTCGGGCTGGCCTCGTACCTGCTGATCGGCTTCTGGCAGCACAAGCCCACCGCGGCCGCCGCGGCCAAGAAGGCCTTCGTCGTCAACCGCGTCGGGGACGTGGGGATGGCGCTGGCCATCATGTTGATGTTCGCCCAGTTCGGCACCACGTCCATCGCAGCGGTCAACGGATCGGCCTCGGACCCCGGTTCGGGCGCGATCGACTCGGCCGGCGGATCGGTCGCCACGGCACTCGGCCTCCTGCTGCTGCTCGGCGCGTGCGGCAAGTCCGCGCAGGTGCCGCTGCAGAGCTGGCTGCTGGATGCCATGGAGGGCCCCACCCCGGTGTCGGCGCTGATCCACGCCGCCACCATGGTCACCGCCGGTGTCTACCTGGTGGTCCGCTCGTCGGGCATCTACGACGCCAGCGAGGCAGCCCGCACCGCGGTCATCGTGGTCGGTCTGGTCACGCTGCTCGTGGGTGCCTGGATCGGTTGCGCCAAGGATGACATCAAGAAGGCGCTGGCCGGTTCGACCATGAGCCAGATCGGCTACATGATGCTGGCCGCCGGCCTCGGCCCGGCCGGGTACGCCTTCGCCATCTTCCACCTGATCACCCACGGGTTCTTCAAGGCCAACATGTTCCTCGGTGCCGGCTCGCTCATGCACGGCATGGACGACGAGGTCGACATGCGGCGGTACGGCGCGTTGCGCGCGGCGATGCCCGTGACGTTCGTGACGTTCGGGCTCGGCTACCTGGCGATCATCGGCTTCCCCGGCACGGCGGGCTTCTTCTCCAAGGACCGCATCATCGAGGCGGCCTTCGCCGACTCGTTCTGGGTGGGACTCGGTGCGCTGATCGGCGCCGGGGTCACGGCGTTCTACATGACCCGCATGATGATGATGACGTTCTTCGGACCGAAGCGGTGGATCGGCGACGTGGAGCCGCACGAGTCGCCGAAGGTGATGACGATCCCCCTGATGGTGCTGGGCGCGATGTCGGTGCTGGCCGGTGCGCTGATCATCAGCGACTTCATCCCCACGTGGCTCGAGCCCGTCGTCGGTTCGGAGGGTGAGCACGAGCTCGGCATCCCGGTCTGGTTGATGACGCTGATCATCACGCTCACCGCCGCCTCCGGGGTCGCCCTCGGCGTCTGGCTGTACCGCCGCGAGATCGCGGTCGACGCCCCGGCCGATGCCGACGTGTCGTTCTTCTCCCGCGCCGGTCGGCACGAGGTGTACGGCAACGAGCTCAACGACGCGGTGGTGGTGCGTCCCACGCAGCACCTGACCCGTTTCCTGGTCTGGTTCGACGCCAAGGGCGTCGATGGACTCGTCACCGGGGTCGCCGACCGACTCGGTGACACCTCGCAGTTCCTGCGCAAGCCGCAGACCGGTTACGTCCGGTCGTACGCGGCCACCTTCTTCGGCGGCGCGCTGCTCGTCGTCCTGGCCCTCCTGGCGGTGACCCTCGCATGATCCTCACGATCCTCGCCGTGACTCCCTTGGTGGGTGCTGTGCTGCTCGCCGTGCTCGGCAGCGGCCCGGCGCCGTACCTGCGACCCAAGATCGTCGCGCTGGCCGTCGCGCTCGTGACGCTCGCGCTGTCGCTGTTCATGCTGTCGCAGTACGACCTCACGGGGGCTGCTGCAGGGGAGGACGGCTACCAGCTGACCGTCGACCACGACTGGATCTCGGTCTTCGGTGCGCACTACGCCCTCGGCGTCAACGGCATCGGCGTCACGTTGATCCTGCTCACCACCGTCCTCACGCCGTTGGTGGTGCTGGCCGCGTGGGGAGACCGGCTGCGCGACCCCAGCCGCACCGGGTCGTACCTCGCCTGGATGCTCGCGGTCGAGGGACTGGCCATCGGCGCCTTCGCCTCGATGGACGCGTTCTTGTTCTACGTCCTGTTCGAGGCGACGCTCATCCCCCTGTACTTCCTGGTGGGCTCCTTCGGCGGCGCCAACCGCTCGTACGCCGCGGTCAAGTTCCTCATCTACAACCTCGTCGGCGGGCTGCTGATGCTGGCAGCGATCGTGGGTCTCTACGTCGTGAGCGCCCAGGCGGGCCAGGCGTCGTTCCTGCTCCCTGACCTGCAGTCCCTGGACATGAGCACCTCCACCGAGCGGCTGCTGTTCAGCGGGTTCATGGTGGCCTTCGCCATCAAGGCGCCGTTGTGGCCGCTGCACACCTGGTTGCCCGACGCCGCTGCGCAGTCGACGCCGGGCACCGCGGTCATGATGGTCAGCGTCGTGGACAAGATCGGCACGTTCGGCATGCTCGTGTGGTGCCTCGGGATCTTCCCGAACGCCTCTGAGTGGGCGTCACCGGTCATCATCACCCTGGCGGTCATCAGCATCATCTACGGTGCGCTGCTGGCCATGGGTCAGGACGATCTCCGCCGCCTCATCGCGTTCACGTCGGTGTCGCACTTCGGCTTCATCGTCCTTGGCATCTTCGCCTTCACCACCACCTCGATGGCCGGATCCACGCTCTACATGTTCAACCACGGACTCTCGACCGCGGCGCTGTTCCTGGTCACCGGAGTCATGATCGCCCGACGGGGGTCGGCCAACATGGGCGACTTCGGCGGGGTGCAGAAGATCGCGCCGATCATGGCCGGCGTGCTGCTCGTCGCGGGCCTGTCGAGCCTGTCCCTGCCGGGTCTGGCGCCGTTCGTCTCTGAGTTCATGGTCCTGGCGGGCACGTTCACCCGGTCCATCCCGGCCGCTGCCGTGGCCACCATCGGCATCGTCCTCGCCGCCCTCTACATCCTGATCATGTACCAGCGCACGATGACCGGTCCGCTGCGCCCGGGCACCGAGGGCGTCACCGAGCTGACCACCCGCGAGATCACGGTGCTGGCACCCACGCTGGTGCTGATCGTCGGGCTGGGATTCTTCCCCCAGCCCCTGCTCAACGTCATCAACCCGGCCATCGACACCGTCGCGTCGCGCGTCGGCGTGGGTGACCCGCCGCCGAGGACACCGACCACGATCGATGCCAACGCCGCAGCCGAAGGAGGCAAGTGATGACGTTCGCCAGTCTCGCGGGCGTCGACCGTCCGCCGATCTCTGCCCCGAACATCGAGTACTCGCTGCTCACACCGTTGTTCATCGTCGTCGGCGCAGCGGTGCTCGGTGTGCTCATCGAGTCTTTCCTGCCGCGCCGGGGCCGCTTCACCATCCAGATCTGGGTCGCGGTCGTCGGTATCGTCGCCGCGCTCGTGGACACCGTCATCGTCTACCTGGACCTCGATCTCGTCGACTCCGCCCGGCTGGCGCGTGGCCAGGTCGGCGCCGAGGGCGCACTGTCGATCGACGGGCCCGGGGTGTTCGCGTGGGGCATGCTGCTGGTCTTCGGGCTGCTGAGCGTGCTGACGTTCGCCGAGCGTGGACTCGACGGCGGACTGAGCAGCTTCACCGGACGGGCGGCTGACGCCCCGGGATCGGCCGCCGAGGCCGAAGCCGTCAAGGCGCGGATCGAACACTCCGAGATCTTCCCGCTGGCGCTGTTCGCGTTGTCCGGGATGATGCTGTTCGCCTCGTCGAACGACCTGCTGACCATGTTCGTCGCCCTGGAGGTGCTGAGCCTGCCGCTGTACCTGCTGTGCGGCCTGGCCCGTCGTCGCCGGCTGGTGAGCCAGGAGGCGGCGATCAAGTACTTCCTGCTGGGGGCCTTCAGCTCGGCGTTCTTCCTCTACGGCATCGCGCTGGCGTACGGGTACTCCGGCAGCTTCCGATTGTCCGAGATCGCCACGGCCGTGGCATCGCGCACCGGCTCGGAGAATCTCCTGCTGGCGGCGATGGCGCTCATCGCGATCGGCCTGTTGTTCAAGATCGGCGCGGCACCGTTCCACACCTGGACGCCGGACGTGTACCAGGGCGCGCCGACGGCCGTGACCGGATTCATGGCGGCCGGCACCAAGGCAGCAGCATTCCTGGCCCTCATGCGGGTGTTCTTCGTGGCATTCGGCGGTGCGTCGTGGGACTGGCGGCCGATGGTCTGGATCATCGCCATCCTCACGATGTTCCTCGGCTCGATCGTGTCGATCGCCCAGACCGACGTGAAGCGCATGCTCGCCTACTCCTCGATCGCGCACGCCGGTTTCGTGCTCGTCGGCTTCGTCGGCGTCTACCAGGGTCCGGCCGGCAGCGATCGGATCACCTCGATCTCGAGCGTGCTGTTCTACCTCACGATCTACGGGGTCTCCTCGATCGGTGCGTTCGCGGTCGTGACGTTGGTACGTGACGGCAGCGGCGAGACGACGCACCTGTCCAGATGGGCCGGGCTGGGGCGTACCTCACCGCTGCTCGCCGGCACCTTCACGCTGTTCATGCTCTCGTTCGCGGGGATCCCGCTCACCGGTGGCTTCATCGGCAAGTGGGCCGTGTTCAGCGCAGCCTGGTCCGGTGGCTACTGGCCACTGGTCATCGTCGGCGTGCTGATCAGCGCCATCGCCGCCTACTTCTACGTGCGGGTCATCATGTTGATGTTCTTCACCGATCCGATCGGTGACGGCCCGAGCGTGGCGGTTTCTGGCAGATTGACTACGGTGGTCATTGCGGTTGCTGCGGTGGCGACCATCGCGCTGGGCATCGTGCCCGGGCCGGTGCTCGACCTGGCGCAGCACGCTGGCGCATTCGTGCGCTGACAGACCCAGTCGTTCGAGCGGGGAGGATGAGCCGGTGTCCGGTCTGGGAGTTCCCTTCGAGGACCAGGCGCTGGAGGCGCGTGTCCTCGCCGGGGTCGAGAAGGTCGAGGCGCGTCTCCTCGAGGCGACCCGAGCGCCCGAGCCGTTCATCGCCGAGGCGGCGGCCCATCTGCTGCATGCCGGCGGGAAGCGTTTTCGGCCCCTGGTCGCGATGCTGGCCGCAGAGTTCGGGGATCCCACCCGTGAGGAGGTCGTCCCGGCCGCCGTGGTGGTCGAGCTGACCCACCTGGCGACGCTGTACCACGACGACGTCATGGACGAGGCCGACAAGCGCCGGGGGGCACCGAGTGCCAACGCCCGCTGGGACAACTCCTTGGCCATCCTCGTCGGCGACTTCTTGTTCGCGCAGGTCTCCGAGCTGGTCTCCCACCTCGGCGCGGAGATGGTCCGCATCCAGGCGCAGACGTTCTCCCGTCTGGTGCGCGGTCAGATCCGCGAGACGCTCGGACCGCAGGAGGGCGACTCCGCGCTCGAGCACTACCTCGGCGTGGTCGCGGACAAGACCGGTTCGCTCATCGCCGCCTCGGCCCGGTTCGGTGCCAAGATGTCGGGCGCGCCGGCCGACGTGGAGGACGCGCTGACCGGATTCGGCGAGCGGATCGGCTCAGCCTTCCAGCTGGCCGACGACATCATCGACATCGTGAGTGAGACCGACGACTCGGGCAAGACACCCGGCACCGATCTGCGCGAAGGCGTCCCGACCCTGCCGACCCTGCTGGCCCAGCGCCGCATCGGCGAGCAGCGAGCCGGCGAAGACGCCGCCGATCCTGCTGATGATCGCCTGCTCGATCTGCTCTCTCGACCGCTGACCGACGACGACGAGGTGGCCGAGGCGCTCGCCATGCTGCGGGTGCATCCGGCGATGGACGAGGCGCGTGCCCTCGTGCAGGCCGAGGCCGACGCCGCACGTGCCCTGTTGGCCAAGCTGCCGGACACCCCTGCTCGCAGCGCCCTCTCCGATGTCTGCGACGTCGTCGTGACCCGCCTCGGCTGACCCCCTCCGCCCCAGCCAGTCCCGCGAGTGGCGCAGTTTGGCTGTTTCTGCGGCCAAATCCGACCAATCTGCGCCACTCGCGGAACAAACTGCGCCACTCGCGGGGCGGGCTCAGGCGGCGGGTGCGTTCTCGCCGATACGTTTCATGGCGCGTCGGCGGTTGACGACGCCGTCGACGGTGAACACCACGAGTGCCAGCCACACCAGGAGGAAGCCGACCCACCGGGCCGGGGTCATCGGCTCGTGGAAGACGACCAGGCCGAGTGCGAACTGGATGAACGGACCGAGGTACTGCAGCAGTCCGATCGTCGTGAGGCTCAGTCGGGTTGCCGCGGCGCCGAACATCAACAGCGGGATGGCCGTGACGACACCGGTGCCCACCAGCAGCACCACGTTGAGGGTGCCTTCGTGCCCGAACGCCAGCTCGCCGCGCAGCTGCAGCGCCAGCAGGTAGGCCATGGCGACGGGTGTCAGGATCAGCGTCTCCATGCCCAGTCCCTCGAACGCGCCGAGATTGGCCTTCTTCTTCAAGAACCCGTACGTGGCGAAGGAGAACCCGACCAGCAGCGCGATCCAGGGCAGCCGCCCGTAGTCGACGGTCAGCACGATCACCGACAGCGCGCCGATGCCGAGCGCGACCCACTGGGTGGGCCGCAGGGTCTCGCGCAGCACGAACACGCCGAGCAGCACCGTGACCAGCGGATTGATGAAGTATCCCAGCGAGGTCTCGATCACCTTGTCGTGGGTGACGCCGTAGATGAACCCGCCCCAGTTCAGGGCGATGACCACGGCAGCGGCGGACAGGATCAGCATCAGGCGCCGGTCCCGGGCGATGGCCACGAAGCGGCTCCAGCGACCGGTGGCGGTGATCGCGACCAGGACGAACACCATCGACCACACGAAGCGGTGCGCCAGCACCTCCAGCGAACCCGCCGGATCCAGCAGCGGCCAGTACAGCGGGAAGAAGCCCCAGCTGAGGTAGGCGGCCACGCCGAACAGCACGCCGTTCTGCGTCGAGGTGCGGGTGGGTGCATCGGTGGTCACGGACGCGAGACTACGCCCGCGCCGAGCCGGGTGGCAGCATGGTGCCATGGGTCCCACACCGCGCTGGTTCAGCGACACCGATGACGGCCACTCCGAGTGGTACGTCGACCGATTCCGTCAGATGGCCGCAGACGGTGCGGACCTCGCCGGCGAGGCGCGTCTGATCGACGCGATCGTCCCGCCGGGGTCGCGTGTCCTCGATGCCGGATGCGGTCCCGGACGCATCGGGGGCGAGCTGCACGACCGCGGTCACACCGTGGTGGGCGCCGACGTCGATCCGGTGCTGATCGAGGCGGCCCGGGCCGATCATCCCGGCCCGCGGTGGGAGGTCGCTGATCTCAGCGCCCTCGAGCTGGACGAGGATCCGTTCGACGTGGCCGTCATGGCCGGCAACGTCATGGTCTTCGTGGCGCCGGGCACCGAGGTCGAGGTGCTGCGCCACGTCGCGGCCCACGTGCGCCCCGGGGGTCGGATCGTGACCGGCTTCCACATCGACCGCGAGTACGCGCTGGACGCCTTCGACGTCGACGTGCAGGCAGCCGGTCTCACCGTGCAGCAGCGCTTCGCCACGTGGGACCTGGTGCCCTTCGGGCCGGACGCGGACTTCGCGGTGACGTTCCTGCTGGTCTAGGGCGGCCGGCGTCGCCCGCGCCGCTCCGGGTCAGCGGTAGTTGACGAACTGGACCGCGAAGTCCAGATCGGCGCCCTTGACCAGTGCGATGATCTCCTGCAGGTCGTCACGCTTCTTGCTCGAGACCCGCAGCTCGTCGCCCTGGATCTGCACCTTGGCGCCCTTGGGCCCCTCGTCGCGGATCAGCTTGGAGA
>JBBSRN010000071.1:0-10870 GCA_038242985.1 Propionibacteriales bacterium
ACACGATCTCGGGGTAGTACCCGCTCCGCGAGATCTCCGCGTGAACCTCGTCTCGGTGGTCGGCGCTCATGACGGCAGCGTATCGCCCACCGACGCGGCCCGACTCAGGCGGCGGACGTACCACTCACCTCGTCGATCCGAAGACGGCACGACCTTCGCGCGGGCACTGAGCGCGGTCAACCCGCCGGGGTGCACCGAGACCGGCTCGAGATCGAGCTCGACGATCTCGGGCAGGTCGTCCTTCATCGCCGCGAGGCGCACGATGACGTCCTGGACGGCCGCGACGTCGACCGGGTCCGAGCCCCGATAGCCGAACAGCAGCGGAGCAGACTTGAGATTCGCCACCATGTCGGCGGCGTCGGAGTCGGTCAACGGTGGGATGCCATAGGCACGATCGCCCAGCAGCTCACTGGGCGGGCCGGCCAGACCGAACGACACCAGCGGTCCGAACAGCGGGTCCTCGATGACGCTGTACGACACCTGGACCCCGTCAGGTGCGGCGCGTTGGACGAAGAACTTCGTCTCCTTGCGCATGCCCGTCCAGCTCGTCAGGGCATCCCAGGCGCGCGTCATGTCCTCAGGGCTCTTGATCTCCCGCCAGACGTGGGCCAGGTCGGGGCGCTGGCGCAGGTGCTCGCTACCGGCCTTCAGCACGACGTCCCAACCCAGTCGTTCGCCGGCCGCGACGGCCTCGTCGCGATCGTGCACGTTGATCCAGGTCATCAGATCGATGCCGTAGCAGGCGAGCAGATCGTGGACCTGGTCCGTGGACAGCACGGCCCCCCGCGGCGCCGCTGCGAGTGCCTCGACGACCAGCGCCCGGGCATCGCCGCTGCGGTGCTCGCTGCTCTCGTGGAAGTCGCCGTGGTCCCGTGCGCGCCACTGCGCGTACGTGACGACCCGGGCCAGGGCTCGCACGGCTGCCTCGGGCGCGGCGTAGGACGGCACCGATCCACGCCCGGCGGATCCGCCCGCGACGTCGGGCACCCGCAGCATCACCGGCACGCCCTCGCTGCCCAGGAACGTGGAGACGATCGGCTTGTCGGACTGCTCGCCGATCGCGGCGAGCACGTTGGCGACGTCCTCGCCGCTGGTGTTGATCGGCGGGACGTAGATGGCCACGAGCGCATCGGTGTCCTCATCGGCCAACGAGGACTCGATGGCCTGCTCGAAGTCCTCGGCGGTGGCGTCGGCGCCGAGCGCGAACCGCTCGCTGACGACCAGACCGGTCGACGAAGCGGCGTCGGCCACGATCAGGGACACGGCGTCGGAGTTGCCCACGATGGAGACTCGGTTGCCCCGGGGCAAGGGCTGGTGAGCCAGCAGCTGGGCCACGTCGAACATCTCATCGAGCGTGTTCACCTGGATGACCCCGGCCTGGCTGAACATCGCATCGACGGCCGCCTGCGGGGCGGAGCTGCGCGTGACGGTGTGACCCATCGGCACGCCTTGGCTGGATCCGCCGGACTTGACCGCCACCACCGGCTTGGTGCGCGAGACCCTGCGGGCGATGCGGGAGAACTTGCGAGGATTGCCGATCGACTCCAGGTACAGCAGGACGACCTCGGTCGATTCGTCCTCCTGCCAGAACTGCAGGAGGTCGTTGCCCGAGACGTCGGCACGGTTGCCGGCCGAGACGAACGTGGACAGTCCCAGTCCGCGCCGGGACACCGACTCCAAGATGGCGGTGCCCAGGGCGCCGGACTGGCAGAAGAAGCCGACCCGGCCCTGGGGCGGCATGCCCGGTGACAGCGACGCGTTCAGCTGCAGGTCGGGGTCGGTGTTGATGATGCCCAGGCAGTTGGGCCCGATCAGGCGCAGCCCGTAGCTACGACTCAGGCCCAGCAGGGTGCGCTGACGCCGCCGACCCTCCTCGCCCTCCTCGGCGAATCCGGCCGAGATGACCACGAGACCGTGGACCCCCTTGGCGGCACAGTCGAGCACGACGTCGTTGACCGACTCCGCCGGCACGACCACGATCGCCAGGTCGACCTCGCCGGGGATGTCCTGCACGGTCCGGTACGCCGGCAGTCCGGAGACCGCCTCGGCAGCGGAGTTGACGGCGTGGACGGTGCCGGAGAAGTCGCCGAGCACCAGGTTGCGCACCATGGCCTGGCCGATGGAGTTGGGGCGGCGACTGGCTCCGACGACGGCGATGGTGCGGGCCGAGAAGATGCGTTTGATCGACGCAGCCTCCGCCCGCTGCTCGCGTGCGCGCATCACGCCGATCGCGGTGTCGGTGGGGTCGAGCCCGAAGGTCAGCCGCTGCACTCCGTCATCGAGGGTCCCGACGACGGTGTAGCCCATCTCGCGGAAGATCTGCTGCATGCGGCGGTTGGTCGGCAGCACGTCCGCGACGAAGCTGGCGATGCCTCGCTCGCGACCCGCCTGGGCGAGGTGCTCCAGCAGGAGCTGCCCCACACCGCGACCCTGGTGCGCGTCCTCCACCAGGAAGGCGACCTCGGCCTCGGACTCATCGGTGGCGTCATAGCGCCCGACACCGATGATCTCCGCGTGCAGGGTCACGACGAACGCCACCCGGCGGACCTGGTCGACCGTGGTGAAACGGGCGACGTCGCTGGACGACAGCGTGGGATAGGGAGCGAAGAAGCGGAAGTACTTGGACTCCTCGGACACGCGGGAGTAGAACTCGATGAACTCCGGCGCGTCCTCGGGTCGGACCGGTCGGAGCTGGGCGACACGACCGTCCTTGAGCAGGACGTCGGCCTCCCAGCGCTGGACGTCAGCAGGCTCCTCGGTCACGAGGACAAACCTACCCGCACCGCACCACCCCGAAGGCAAGCGCGGCGTGGCAACACGCGTGCCACCCACCGGCGCCGGACAATGGGCCCATGGCACGCACCACCCAGCCGATCGAGGACGACTTCGACGAGCACATCATCGACACGAACATCGCTGTCGAGATGCGCACCAGCTTCCTGGAGTACGGCTACTCCGTCATCTACTCACGGGCGCTGCCCGACGCCCGCGACGGCCTGAAGCCGGTGCAACGGCGACTGCTCTACACGATGGACGACATGGGTCTGCGGCACGATCGCGGTCACGTCAAGAGCGCCCGCCCCGTCGGTGAGGTCATGGGCCGCTTCCATCCCCACGGCGACAGCTCCATCTACGAGGCACTGGTCCGCCTGGCCCAGCCGTGGTCGTTGCGCCTCCCGCTGGCCGACGGACACGGCAACTTCGGATCGCAGGACGACCCACCTGCGGCCATGCGCTACACCGAGATCCGCATGGACGAGGCGGCCGAGGCCATGACCGCCTCGATCGATGAGGACACCGTCGACTTCAAGGCCAACTACGACGGCCGCGAGACCGAACCGGTCGTGCTGCCGGCCGCCCTGCCCAATCTCCTGGTCAACGGTGCCACCGGCATCGCGGTCGGCATGGCGACCAACATCCCCCCGCACAACCTCATCGAGGTCGTGCAGGCGCTGCGCCACCTGCTGCGCCACCCGGGCGCCGACCTGGATGACCTGATGCGTTTCATCCCGGGCCCCGATCTGCCCTCCGGCGGCAAGATCGTGGGTCTGGAGGGCATCCGGGAGGGATACGCCACCGGCAACGGTCCCTTCCGCATCCGGGCCACCGCGCGCATCGAGAACGTCACGCAGAACAAGCGCGGCGGGGGCCGCAAGGGCATCACCGTCACCGAGCTGCCGTACAACGTCGGGCCCGAGAAGGTCATCGAGTCGATCAAGAAGCTGGTCCAGGCCAAGAAGCTGCAGGGCATCAGCGACGTCAAGAACCTGACCGACCGGCACAAGGGGCTGCACCTGGTCATCGAGATCAAGAACGGTTTCGTGCCGGAGGCGATCCTCGAGCAGCTGTACCGCGCGACCCCGCTGGAGACCTCCTTCGGGATCAACGCGGTCGCTCTGGTCGACGGTCAGCCCCGCACCCTGGGCCTCAAGGATCTGCTCGAGGTGTTCCTCGCCCACCGCATCGACGTCGTGCGACGACGTTCGGTCTTTCGGCGCGGCAAGGCCGCCGACCGGCTGCACCTGCTCGAGGGACTGCTGCTCGCCCTGGTCGACATCGACGAGGTCATCGCCGTCATCCGATCCTCCGACCACCGTGCCGAGGCCAAGGAACGGTTGAGCGCGGTGTTCGATCTCACCGAACCGCAGGCCGAGTACATCTTGCAGCTGACGCTCGGACGCCTCACCCGCACCGACCGGGTCGAGATCGAGAAGGAGATCGAGCAGCTGCGGCGCGCCATCGAGCAGCTCGACGAGATCCTCGCCGACGAATCGGTCCTGCGTGGTGTCGTGGGCGACGAGCTGGACCAGGTCGCCCAGAAGTTCGGCACCCCACGGCGCACGGTGCTGCTGGAGTCGGCCGGGCAGACCGTCACGGCCGCGGCGTCGGTCGAGGTCGCCGACGACCCCTGCTGGGCCCTGCTGTCAGCCACCGGACTGCTGGCCCGCACCAAGGACGACTCGCCGCTCGGCGCGGTCGGCGGCCGGGTCAAGCACGACACCATCGTCTCGGCGGTGCGCACGACGGCTCGCGGCGAGATCGGTCTCGTCACGACGTCCGGCACCGTCAGGCGACTGCAGGTGCTGGATCTGCCCGGTCTTCCCGGCACGGCGCAGTCACCGAATCTGCAAGGTGGTGTGCCGCTGGCCGAGATCATCGATCTGGCCGGCAGCGCTCCGCTGGGCCTCATGTCGTTGACCGACGACGGCCCCGGCATCGCGCTCGGCACCCGCCAGGGCGTGGTCAAGCGGGTCAAGCCCGATCATCTGCGCGGCGACGACTGGGACGTCATCACCCTCGCCGCCGGCGACGCCGTCGTCGGCATGGCAGCGCTCTCCACCGGCTCCGAGGAGCTCGCGTTCATCACGTCGGACGCGCACCTGCTGCACTTCGCCGCCGGCGGTGTCCGCCCGCAGGGCCGCGGTGGCGGAGGCGTCGCCGGCATCAAGCTGGCGGCGGGCGCCTCAGTCGTCGCGTTCGGTGCGGTCAGCCAGGTCCAGACCGCCTCGATCGTCACCGTCGCCGGTTCCGGCGAGGCCCTGCCAGGCACGCAGAACGGTGCGGTCAAGGTCAGTCCGTTGAGCATCTACCCGGCCAAGGGCCGCGCCACCGGCGGCGTGCGTTGTCATCGGCTGCTCAAGGGCGACAGCGGCCTCATTCTCGCGTGGGTCGGCGACGGCGCACCGATGGCCTGCGCCACCAGCGGTTCGCCCATCGACCTGCCCGCCCCGGACGAGCGCCGGGACGGTTCGGGGGTGCCCGCGACGCAGCCGATCCTGGCTGTCGTTGGGACGGCGGCAGGGCCCAGCACCATGCAAGACTGACCGCGTGCGAACGTCTCCCCGTCATCTCCTCGCCCTCGTCCTGACCATCGTCGCTCTCGTTGCTGCCGGCTGCAGCGGCGGCGGCAAGGACGGCGGCCAGGATGCATCCGTTCTCGCCGGTCGTCTGCAGACCGCCCAGAAGGCCATCACCGATGCCGCCGCACTGGACATCTCCCTGAAGACCAACCAGCTGCCGTCTGGCGTGACGGGCCTGCTGTCCGCCGCCGGGCGCGGCTACCAGGGTGAGACCGTCGATGGCGCCGCCTTCACCGGCGAGGTCAACGTCGTGACCGGTGGCAGCAGCCTGGCGGCCGACGTCGTCGCCGTCGACGGCAAGGTCTACGCCAAGACCAGCCTCACCCCGGTGTACCTGGCGATCGACCCGGCCACGCTGAAGGCTCCCGATCCCGCGATCCTGCTCGGCGCCAAGGGCGGTGGTCTGCCGGTCATCCTGGTCAAGACCGACGACCTGACCGACCAGGGCAAGTCACGCGACGGCAAGACCGTGCTCACCACCATCAAGGGCACCATCGCCGGTGACGTCATCCGCGCCTTCCTGCCCTCCGCCGACGAGAACGGCACCTTCAAGGTCACGTACCGGCTCACCGACGACGACACCCTCACCGATGCCTCCATCTCCGGTCCGTTCTACCCCGGCGGGGCCGACGTGGTGTACAAGATCGTGCTGACTCCCACGACCAACGACACTCCCATCACCAAGCCCTAGCAGGCCGCCCATGGACACCCCGCCCGTGGACACCCCGCCCCTGGCCAGATCCTCACGCCTGCTCCTCGGACTCGCCGCCGTCGCGATCGCGTTCGCCGCCGCCGACACCTACGTCGTCGTGCTGGCGCTCCCGGACATGATGAGCGCCGCGGGTCTGGGCGTCGACGAGCTGCAACGGGCCGCACCGATCGTCTCGGGCTTCCTGCTCGGCTACGTGGGAATCCTGCCGTTGATCGGCCGCATCTCGGATCTGCGCGGACGGGTGCCGGTGCTGCTCGGCTCGCTGGTGGTGTTCGCTGCCGGCTCCCTGATCACCGCGGCTGCCTACAACCTCGACAGCGTCGTGATCGGCCGACTGATCCAGGGCATCGGTGGCGGCGGGCTGATCCCGCCGACGCTGGCCCTGGTGGCCGATCTCTGGCCACCGCAGAGGCGCGGCCTGCCCCTCGGCATCGTCGGCGCCGTCCAGGAGCTCGGCAGCGTGCTCGGCCCGTTGTACGGCGCCGTCGTGCTGGCGTTCGGGTCGTGGCGCGACATCTTCTGGCTCAACTGCGCCATCGGGCTCGTGCTGGCCGCGGCCATGCTGCGTCCCCGCGCCATCGAGTCTCCCCCGGTCGCCGGTCAGCCGCGCTTCGACTGGATCGGCGGCGCCCTGGCCGTGCTCAGCCTCACGGGGATCTGCCTGGTCATGGTCTCCCCGCGCCGACTCGTCGAAGGCGTCACCACCGGCCTCGCGTTCATCCCGGTCACCGGGGACTCCCGCTGGCTGACCCCCATCGCGCTGGCCACCTTCGCGATGATCGCCGTCTTCGCAGTGTGGGAGATGTTCGCCCGTCGACCGCTGATCGGCTGGCGCGGATGGCCCGAGATCGCCCGGGAGACCGACCTGGTCGGCGCCACGTTCCTGACCATCGCCCTGGGCGCGATCATCGTCACGTTCGCCTCCGCCGAACCCGAGACGGCGGCGATCTCACCGTCGGCGCCCTACCTGCTCCCGTTGGCGGTGGTCGCTCTGGGTGGGTTCGGTTGGCGCCAGCGCACCGCTCGGGTGCCGTTGATCCCGCGGGGCGCTCTCGCCGCCCGACCCGCCTGGGGCGCCCTGGCTGTGTCGTTCTTCATCGGCGCCTCCCTGATCGCCGCGCTGGTCGACATCCCCTTCTTCGCCCGGCTGACCATCTACCGCGACTCACAGCTCGACGCGGCGCTCGTGCTCGTGCGGTTCCTGATCGCCCTGCCCATCGGTGCGGTCATCGGCGGCTATCTGCTGCGGCGCATCCCGGCCGGACCGCTCACCGCCGCAGCGATGCTGATGAGCGCGATCTCCTTCGGGCACATGGCCACCTGGGACGCCACGTCCCTGAGCAGCGGCTGGGAGACGATCTCGCTGATCGTGGCCGGTCTCGGATTCGGTCTGGCGATCGCCCCAGTCAACGCGGTCCTGCTGGAGCACACCGCCGATGCCGTGCACGGCGTGGCATCGGCATTGTTGATCGTGGCCCGCATGGTCGGGATGCTGCTGGGCATCTCCGCACTCACCACCATCGGACTGCGAGCGTTCTACTCCGCCTCGGCGCGCATCCCGCCTGCCCAGGATCTGTGCGACGGCCAGGCAGCACTGTGCAAGGCCTACCGCGACGCGGTCCGCGACGCCGGCATCACCCAGCTGCACGCGGTCTTCATCGGCGCCGCGGTGTGCGCCCTCGTCGCAGCCGTCCTCGCACTCCTCCTGCTCGGTGCTCGCCGACCGGTGGCCACGCAGCCGCCGAACCCGGGACTCGCTATCTTGGCGGAGTGAACAACTTCGAAGACCTGCTCGACGCGAATCGCCACTTCGCGGACGACTTCAACCTGTCCGGCTTCGACGGCATCGCCCGCGCGGGGGTCCTGATGGTGACGTGCATGGACTCACGCATCGATCCCCTGCGCATGATCGGTCTGGAGGCCGGCGACGCCAAGATCTTGCGCAATCCCGGTGGCCGCGTCACCGACCAGGTGCTCGTGGCCATCGTCATCGGCGCCACCTTGTTGAAGGTGCGTCGCGTCATGGTCGTGGAGCACACCCGGTGCGCGATGGCATCACAGTCCGAGGAGCAGCTGCAGGCCGGCATCGGCGACTACACGGGCACCGACGCCTCCTGGATGAGCCTCGGCGCGATCACCGACCAGCAGGCGACGGTGCGCGCCGACGTGCACCGAGTCACCAGCCATCCGCTGATCAATGACCGCGTGAACGTGGGCGGTTTCATCTACGACGTCGACACCGGACTGCTGCAACCCGTCATCTGACGAGCGCCAGCGCTCGACGTGCTCAGGCGTCGATGCTGTCGACGTCGATGTCGTAGGCACCCTGGACGATGAACTCTTTGCGCGGCGGCACCTCGTTGCCCATGAGCAGCTCGAACACGCCGTCGGCCTCGGCGGCGTCGTCGACGGTCAGGCGACGCAGCGTGCGGTGTCGCGGCTCCATGGTGGTCTCGGCCAGCTGGTCCGCATCCATCTCGCCGAGGCCCTTGTAGCGCTGCACCGGGTCCTTCCAGCGCGTGTTCTTGCGCTTGAGCTCAGCCAGCTTGCGCTGCAGCTCGGCGTCGGAGTACGTGTACACGTACCGGTCCTGGTTCTTCTTGGGACTGGACAGCTCGATGCGGTGCAGCGGCGGCACCGCGGTGAACACACGGCGCTCCTCCAGCAGCGGGCGCATGTAGCGGTAGAACAAGGTGGCCAGCAGACAACGGATGTGTGCGCCGTCCGAATCGGCATCGGCCATGAAGATGATTCGGCCGTAGCGGGCGTTGGCCAGGTCGAAGGTGCGACCCGAGCCGGCGCCCACCACCTGGATGATCGAGGAGCACTCGGCGTTCTTGAGCATGTCGGCGATGCTGGCCTTCTGCACGTTCAGGATCTTGCCGCGGATCGGTAGCAAGGCCTGGAACTCCGAGTCGCGTGCCGCCTTCGCGGTGCCGAGCGCAGAATCGCCCTCGACGATGAACAGCTCGGACCGCTCGACGTCGTTGCTGCGGCAGTCGGCCAGCTTGGCCGGCAGTGCGCTGGACTCCAAGGCATTCTTGCGCCGCTGCGTGTCGCGCTGCTGACGTGCGGTCAACCGCGTGCGTGAGGCGTCGACCACCTTCTGCATGACCAGTCGTGCCTTCGCCTTGTGCGCGACCTTGGTCGAGGACAAGAACGAGGTGAGCTCGCGGGTGACGATCTGGTTGACGATCTTGGTGACCGCCGGCGTGCCGAGCACCTCCTTGGTCTGTCCCTCGAACTGCGGTTCGGCAAGACGCACCGTGACCACCGCCGTGAGGCCTTCCAGGATGTCGTCCTTGACCACGTCCGGATCGCCGCTCTTGAGCAGCCGGGTGGTCCGCAGCACCTCGTTGAAGCTCTTGGTGATGGCGCGTTCGAAGCCGGTGACGTGCGTGCCGCCCTTCGGGGTGGCGATGATGTTGACGAACGAGGTGACGTGGGGGTCGTAGCCATTGCCCCAGCGCACCGCGATGTCGACACCGAGGTTGCGCTCGGTCTCCTGCGCGGTCATGTGCCCCTTGGCATCGAGCATCGGCACCGTCTCGGTGAAGGTGGCCTCGCCCTGCAGGCGCATGACGTCGGTGACCGCCTCGTCGGCGGCGAGGAACTCGCAGAACTCGGTGATGCCGCCGTCGTAACGGAACTTCTCCTCGTGCAGCTCGGGCCCGCGCTCGTCGCGGACGACCAGCTCGAGACCCGGCACGAGGAACGCGGTCTGCCGGGCACGGGCCACCAGCTCGTCGTAGGCGAAGGTGGCGCTCTTGATGAAGATCTGCGGATCGGCCCAGTACCGCACGCGGGTACCCGTCTTCGCCTTCGCGACCTTGCCGATCTTGCGCAACGTGTTGTCCGCGGTGAAGGCCGCCTCAGGGGTGTCACCGTCGAAGACGCCGGCCACGCCACGACGGAACGACATCGCCCACGTGGCGCCGCCCTTGTCGACCTCCACGTCCATGCGCGCCGACAGGGCGTTGACCACCGAGGCGCCGACGCCGTGCAGTCCACCCGTGGCGTTGTACGAGCCTCCACCGAACTTCCCGCCGGCGTGCAGCTTGGTGTAGACCACCTCGACGCCGGTGAGGCCAGTCTTCTTCTCCCGATCGACCGGGACGCCGCGACCTTCGTCACGCACCTCCACCGAGCCGTCGGCGTGCAGCATCACGTCGATGTGGGATCCGTGGTCCGACAAGGCCTCGTCGACGGAGTTGTCGATGATCTCCCACAGGCAGTGCATGAGGCCGCGGGTGTCGGTGGAACCGACGTACATGCCCGGGCGCTTGCGTACGGCCTCGAGGCCCTCGAGCACGAGCAGGTTGCGCGCGTCGTAGGTGCTGTTGTCGATGGTCCTGGTCCCTTCCGGAGGTGTTCCTCCACGATAATCGGGCCCACCCACGAGGCGGGCCAGACACGCTTGCCGCCCCGCGCGCCTCCGCCGGTTTGTCGGTGCCCGGGAGTATTCATGGTGTACGTCACGACGCCGCGCGCGGAATACCGAATCGTGATGTGATGTTGTACCCGACAGACCCCCACCAACCCGTTCAGACGGACAGGAAGCAGGCCACCGTGACCACCTTGACAGCCACTGCCTCCCTCGGAGCCCTCGACCGCTGCGACCGCTGCGGTGCCCAGGCGTACGTACGGGTCACGCTCGGCGGAGGTGGTGAGCTGTTGTTCTGTGCTCACCACGCCCGTCAGCACGAGGACAAGCTCCGCGAGATGTCGGCCGACATCCACGACGAGTCGGACAAGCTCACCGATCGCCCGTCGGTCACGATCGACTGATCCGACCGCA
>JBBSRN010000072.1:0-10662 GCA_038242985.1 Propionibacteriales bacterium
ACGAGGCTGGTCAGGACGAGGCCCATCCCGGCGACGAGGGCGGGGAGGCGGGAGGTGCGGCGACGCATGGAGATCATGGACTTCGATTCAGGCGAGGTGTGGGACGAGACACGCTGGAGCAAGGAGACAGTCGGACCCTACTCGACCGAGGTCGATCTCGGGAGTGCTTCAGTGCGGTTCGACCAGGAAGGCGCGGCCGCTGCCCTGAACCCGGGTCATCACGACCAGCGCCCGGTTCGGTCCCTTGAGCTTGAGGCGGCGGATCAGCTGCTCCGGAACGATGTCGACGCCTCTCTTCTTGATCGTCAACGTGCCGATGCGCCGCGCCTGCAGGGCAGCCTTCAGGGGCTTCTCGCGAAAGGGCAGCTCATCCACGATCCGGAACCCCCGCGCGAACGGCGTGGGGTGCCAGGTGTCGGTGCTGACGTAGGCGATGTGCGGGTCGGGCAGCCAGCCGCCCACGGTGGCCGCGAAATCGCTGACCAGACCGGCTCGGATCACCGCGTCATCGGGCTCGTAGAGGTGCGCACCGACGTCGGCGATGGCGGGCGGCTCGCCGGTGACGGTCAAGGTGTCGCCGGTCGGGAGCACGGTCGCCCGTCGCCGGACGCCCGCGAACGGTGCACCCCACAGGCACGCTTCGACCAGGTCACCGCCGTCGCTGACCCACTCGGCCTCGACACCGTCGGGCACCTCGGCGTGGGCCAGGCCGGGCATCACCTTGGCGACCGCCCGGCCGGCGAGGTGGCGCCGCACCCAGGCCCACGAGGGCTGCAGGTCTGCGGTGGAGAAGGTGCGGCCCCGAGCGTCGCGTCGCGCCGGATCGATGAAGGCGACCTCGTCGTCGGACAGCCGGGCCTGCTCGGCATCGCCGACCTGGACCTCGCCGTCCAGGCCGGCGGCAGCGAGGTTGGCCCGAGCGATCGCGGCACGCACCGGATCGCGTTCGACACCGCGGATCTGCAGACCCGCGCGGCCGAGGGCCACGAGGTCACCGCCGATGCCGCAGCCGAGATCCACGACGGCAGTGGCTCCCATGGCGGTCAACCGCTGCGCCCGGTGATCGGCCACGACCGACCGGGTCGCCTGCTCGAGCGCGTCGTGGGTGAAGAACATGTGGTCGGCCGCGGGACCGAACTTGCGGGCCGCCTTGCCGCGCAGGTGGTTCTGCGTCACGGCAGCCGCCACGAGATCAGGTGCGAACGTCTTGCGCAGACGCGTGCCAAGGGCAAGATCGCTCTCCACACCCGCGCAGGCGGCGATCTCCGCCAGCAACAGGCTGCCGGCGGGCGTCAGCAGCTGCTCGAAGGTCTCGACGTCCACAGAGCGATCCTCCCAGCGCTCGCACCAACGCCATCAGCGGGCCGAGCGACGCGAGGCAAGGCGTCCGCGCGAAGCGCGGGAGAGCGGCGAAGCCGCGGGGCGAGGAGTGAAGTGAGTGGTCCAGAATTAGCACTCTCTTGGGTCGAGTGCCAGCGGCGTGCTAGATTTTCAGGGCGGCGATCATGTCGCCCATCCGTCCATGTTCCACGCTGAAAGGGGAGGTCGACAACGTGTCGGTCACCATCAAGCCGCTCGAGGATCGCCTGGTCGTCCAGGCAGCCGAGGCAGAGCAGACCACCGCATCCGGGCTGGTCATTCCTGACACCGCCAAGGAGAAGCCCCAGGAGGGCACTGTCGTCGCGATCGGCCCCGGCCGCATCGACGACAACGGCAACCGCGTCCCGCTCGACATCGTCGTCGGCGACAAGGTGCTGTTCAGCAAGTACGGCGGCACCGAGATCAAGCACGCGGGCGAGGAGTACCTCATCCTCTCCTCGCGCGACGTCCTCGCCATCGTCTCCTGACGCGACGCCCCGGCCTCCACAGCGGAGCATCTGCCTGTGGAGGCCGGGGCGCTCCGCGTCCCCACCCCCTCGTATCCCCACCGTCTTTCCACCAAAGGACAACGCATGCCCAAGATCCTGGAATTCGACGAGAACGCCCGCCGCGCCCTGGAGCGCGGCGTCGACAAGCTCGCCGACACCGTCAAGGTGACCCTCGGCCCCAAGGGCCGCTACGTCGTGCTCGACAAGAAGTGGGGCGCCCCCACCATCACCAACGACGGTGTCACCGTCGCGCGTGACATCGAGCTCGACGACCCGTTCGAGAACCTCGGCGCGCAGCTGGCCAAGGAAGTCGCCACCAAGACCAACGACGTCGCCGGTGACGGCACCACCACCGCGACGGTCCTGGCCCAGGCCATGGTCCATGAGGGCCTGCGCGCCGTCGCCGCAGGAGCCAACCCGGTCGGGCTCAAGAAGGGCATCGAGGCAGCCGTCGAGGCGGTCACCGCCCGGCTGCACGAGCTGGCCCGCCCGGTCGACGACGTCAAGGACATGACCGACGTCGCCACCGTGTCCTCGCGCGACGCCCGCATCGGCGAGCTCATCGCCGAGGCGTTCGACAAGGTCGGCAAGGACGGCGTGATCACCGTCGAGGAGTCCAACACGATGGGCACCGAGCTGGAGTTCACCGAGGGCATGCAGTTCGACAAGGGTTACCTGTCGCCGTACATGGTCACCGACACCGAGCGCATGGAGACGGTGCTCGACGATCCGTACATCCTGGTCAACCAGGGCAAGATCTCGGCCATCTCCGATCTGCTCCCGGTTCTGGAGAAGGTCGTCCAGGCCGGCAAGTCGCTGTTCATCATCGCCGAGGACATCGAGGGCGAAGCGCTCTCGACCCTCGTCGTCAACAAGATGAAGGGCACCTTCACGTCGGCTGCCGTCAAGGCTCCCGCCTTCGGTGACCGCCGCAAGGCCATGCTCCAGGACATCGCGACCCTGACCGGCGCCGAGGTCATCACGCCCGACGTCGGCCTCAAGCTCGACACCATCGGTCTCGACGAGCTCGGCACCGCTCGCCGGGTCGTCATCACCAAGGACGCGACCACGATCATCGACGGTGGCGGCGAGGCCGCTGAGGTCGAGGGCCGGGTCGCGCAGATCAAGGCCGAGATCGAGAACACCGACTCGGACTGGGACCGCGAGAAGCTGCAGGAGCGCCTGGCGAAGCTGGCCGGCGGAGTCTGCGTCATCAAGGTCGGCGCGGTCACCGAGGTCGAGCTCAAGGAGAAGAAGCACCGCATCGAGGACGCCGTCTCGGCGACCCGTGCTGCCATCGAGGAAGGCATCGTCGCCGGCGGCGGCTCCGCCCTCGTGCACGCGGTGTCGGTGCTCCAGGACAACCTCGGGCTGGTCGGCGACGAAGCCATCGGCGTGCGGATCGTGCGCCTCGGCGCCGACGCCCCGCTGGAGTGGATCGCCCGCAACGGCGGCGTCTCCGGCGAGGTCGTGGTCAACAAGGTGCGCGAGAGCGGCCAGGGCTACAACGCGGCCACCGACGAGTACGGCGACCTGGTGTCGCAGGGCGTCCTCGATCCGGTCAAGGTCACGCGCTCCGCGCTGGCCAATGCCGCGTCGATCGCGGCGATGCTGCTGACCACCGAGACGCTCGTGGTCGAGAAGCCGGCCGACGAGGACGAGGCTCACGCGGGACACAGCCACTAGGAGCTGCTGCCCGCACGGCATGCACGACGCCCGCCCCGCACCTGCGGGGCGGGCGTTGTACGTTCGCGAGGTGTCCCCACACGACCCCTCCGGCCACGACGTCCCCGGCCCCGATCCTTCTGGTCACGACTTCTCCGGTCTGCGAGCCGATCTCGACCTTCCCGCCGCGCACGAGTCCGATGACTTCGCCGATGACGTCCTCGGCGAGGCCGTGGCGATCAGCCGGGCCGCCCCCGCTGCGACCACGGACCTGACCGATCTCGCGTTCGTGACGATCGACCCGCCGGGGTCACTGGATCTGGACCAGGCCGTGCTCGTGGAGCGGGACGGCGACGGCTTCACCGTCCGCTACGCCATCGCCGATCTCGGGTCGGCCATCACGCCGGGCGGACCGATCGACGTCGAGGCTCGCCGCCGCGGGCAGACCATCTACCTGCCGGACGGCCGGATCCCGCTGCATCCACCGATCCTGTCCGAAGATGCTCTCAGCCTGCTGCCCGACCAGGTGCGAGGCGCCGCCGTGTGGTCGATCGAGGTGGCTGCCGACGGATCGATCCGCACCGCCACGGTGCAGCGAGCGCTCGTGCGGTCGGTCGCCCGGCTGGACTACGCCGGTGCGCAGGCCGATGTCGACGACGGGACCCCGCACCCCTCGATCGAGGCGCTTGCGGACCTGGGCCGGCTGCGTCGGAAGGTCCGCCTCGCTGCCGGGGCCATCGATCTGGCCCTGCCCGAGCAGTCCGTGGTCGCCGACGGCGACGACTGGACCTTGCGCATCGAACCCCGCACCGAGGTCGACGGATGGAACGCCGAGGTGTCCTTGCTGACCGGCATGGCCGCCGCCGAGATGATGGTGGCCGGGGGAGTCGGGCTGCTGCGCACCCTCCCGAGGCCGCCCGCCGAGGACGTCGCAGCATTCATGGCCGTCGCCGCAGGCCTCGGTGTCTCCGCGCCGGCGGACGCCAGCCCCGGCCAGGTGCTGGCTGCGCTGGATCCTTCACGACCTGCGTCGATGGCGTTGATGACGCACGCCACGGCGCTCCTTCGCGGCGCGGGGTACGAGGTCGTGGACGGCGACGCGTCGCACGATCTCGTGCACGCCGGCGTCGGCGGCCTCTACGCCCACGTCACCGCTCCGCTGCGCAGACTGGCGGACCGCTTCGGCACCGAGGCGTGCCTGGCCGTCAGCGCGGGCGTCGCGGTGCCGACCTGGGTGGGCGAGGCGCTGCCGCAGATCGCCGAGGCGATGAGCAGCAGCGGTCGCCGGGTGTCACAGGCCGAGCGGGCGGCGATCGACCTGGTCGAGACCTGGGTGATGCAGGCCAGGCGCGACGAGGAGCTCGCCGCGATCGTGGTCAAGGCCACCGATCATGACGCGGAGATCCTCATCACCGATCCGCCGATCGAGGCCAGATGTGCAGGGCAGGGCCTCGTCGACGGCAGCACCGTGATGGTCCGCGTGCACGACATCGACACCGCGGCTCGTGTCGTGACCTATGACCAGGTCGTCGACCCGCTCTGAGGATGCGCGAATCGGGACCAGGACGGAGCAGATCAGATGAGACGCAGCGGGGTCAGTCCGGCCAGCACGATCTCCAACCGGCGGTCGTACCAACCGCGGTCGCTGCGCGCCTCGTCGCCGTCGTACGCCTTGAGCAGATCGCTGTCGGTGCCGGCGACCGTGGAGTGCCCGCTGCGCCGCAACCGGGCCATGTCGGCGGAGGACATCAGCGTCAGGTTGATGACGAAGCTCACCGCGAGAGCGGCGTCCTCGGGGGTGAAACCCTCGCGATGCAGCTGGGCGACGTACTCCTCGATCAGGCGGATCGTCGTGGGCGCGGCTCGAGGCGCCGAAAGCGAGGCGCGGTCCAGCCCGGGATAGCGGTCGCACAGCTCCCACACCTGGGCACCGACGGCCCGCAGCAGCTGGTCCCAGGGCTGATCGGCTCCTGGCCACTGGATGGTGTTGACCGCGCGATCGACTGCGGTCACCAGCAGCGCGTCGCGGTCGGCCACGTAGCGGTACAGGCCCGAATGGGCCACACCGAGCCGCCGCGCCACCGAGGGCATGCTGAAGGCGTCGACACCGTCGTCAAGTGCGGCCTGCGCGATCTGGTCCACCGTGAGGGCTCGGGGGCGCCCTGGCTTTCGTTCCATGGATCAAGGATAGCCCCGGTATCCGCACGGCGAGGAACCCCGCAGCGTGGGATGGGCGGTGAGCGGCTGAGCGTACGATGTCGGCATGGAGCCGCTGGGAGATTCCGACGCATTTGCACCGCTGGGCCTGACCTACGACGACGTGCTGCTGCTGCCCGGTGAGACCGATGTCATACCGAGCGAGGTCGACACCACGTCGAAGCTCACCCGCGAGATGTCGTTGCGCATCCCGCTGCTGTCCAGCGCGATGGACACCGTGACCGAGTCCCGGATGGCCATCGCGATGGCGCGCGAAGGCGGCATCGGCATCCTGCACCGCAACCTGTCGGTCGACGACCAGGCCTACCAGGTCGACCTGGTCAAGCGCACGCAGACCGGCATGATCCCCAACCCGGTCACCATCGGCGCGAAGGCGACCCTCGAAGAGCTCGACGAGCTGTGCGGTGAGTACCGCGTCTCCGGGCTGCCGGTGGTCGACGGGGACGACCGGCTGCTCGGCATCATCACCAACCGCGACCTGCGCTTCACGCCGGTCGCCGAGTGGTCCACCACCCTGGTCCACGACGTGATGACCCCGATGCCGCTGATCACCGGTCCCGTGGGCATCAGCCGCGAGGACGCCTCGGCGCTGCTGCGGGCCCACAAGCGCGAGCGTCTGCCGATCGTCGACGACGCAGGCCATCTCGCCGGTCTGATCACGGTCAAGGACTTCGTCAAGTCCGAGCAGCATCCCCTGGCCAGCAAGGACGACGACGGCCGGCTCCTGGTCGGTGCGGCGGTCGGCTTCTTCGGCGACTCCTGGGACCGTGCCAACCTCCTGCGCGAGGCGGGGGTCGACGTCCTCGTGGTCGACACCGCGCACGGACACGCTCGCCTCCTGCTGGAGATGGTCCGCAGGCTCAAGGCCGAGCCGGCCTTCGACGGGGTCCAGGTGATCGGCGGCAACATCGCCACGCGCGCCGGGGCACAGGCGCTGGTCGACGCTGGTGTCGATGCGGTGAAGGTCGGGGTCGGCCCGGGCTCGATCTGCACCACGCGGGTCGTCGCCGGCGTCGGGGTCCCGCAGATCAGTGCGGTGCGCGACGCGGCCAGGGCCTGCAAGCCGGCCGGCGTGCCGGTCATCGCCGACGGCGGCCTGCAGTACTCCGGCGACATCGCCAAGGCGCTGGTGGCCGGAGCCGACACCGTCATGGTGGGTTCCCTGCTGGCCGGTTGCGAGGAGAGCCCCGGCGAGCTGATCTTCGTCGGCGGCAAGCAGTTCAAGAGCTATCGCGGGATGGGCTCGATCGGGGCGATGGCCTCGCGTGGCAAGAAGTCGTACTCGAAGGATCGTTACTTCCAGGCCGACGTGGTCAGCGACGACAAGATCGTGCCGGAGGGCATCGAGGGCCAGGTCGCCTATCGCGGTCCGCTGTCGGCGGTGGCCCATCAGCTGGTCGGCGGGCTGCACCAGTCGATGTTCTACGTGGGTTCTCGCACCATCCCCGAGCTGCAGGACCGGGGTCAGTTCGTCCGCATCACGACGGCCGGTCTGAAGGAGAGTCATCCCCACGACATCCAGATGACGGCCGAGGCGCCGAACTACGCTGGCCGCTGACTCCTGTGGCGAGTTCGCCCGGCCGAGGCGTGGCGAGGTGACCCGCAGGTGCCGGCACCGTTAGCGTGACCCTGTGACCAGTCGCAACGTCGGGGTATTCATCGACGCCGAGAACCTGTTCAAGGGCTACGGCAAGCTCGACATCCCCGATCTGTCGATGGAGGAGATCCTCGAGCAGCTCGAGGTCGCTGCGTCGCGCGAGGCCGGGGCCGGCACCATCGCGGTCTCGCGGGCCTACGCGGACTGGAACGCGCTGGGCATCGAGGACTACCGCCGTGACGTCGAGCGTGCCGGCGTCAAGACGGTGCAGGTGTTCTCGGCCGGCAAGGCGTCCAAGAACGCCGCGGACATCGAGCTGGTGGTGGACTGCCTGCGCTCGGCCAGCAACCTCGAACAGCTCGAGGTCTTCATCATCGTCTCGGCCGACGGCGACTTCGTGCCGCTGGTGCGCCGACTGCACGAGCTGGACAAGTACGTCGTCGGCGCCACGCTCGCCGATCACCCGGTGAACTCGTTGCTGGAGCGCGAGGTCGACCAGTACGTCGCTCTCAAGTCGGCACCGCCGCCCCCACCGGCAGCTGCCCTGCAGCCGATCTTCTCCGGCGACGGGCACCAGGTGCCGCTGCCGCCAGCTGCGGCGAAGAGGGCTTCGTCGAGTCCTGCCCCGGCGCGCAAGGCCGCGGCCAAGGAGCAGCCCGAGCCGAGGAAGAAGCAGCAGCCCAAGAAGCAGCAGGAGCCGAAGAGGTCCGGCGGCAAGATCTCCTGGCACGCCATGGCCCAGGACATCGACGTGGTGCACGCGGGCCCGGCCTCTTCGCCGGCGGACTACAAGGCGATCATCAAGCAGGTCCTGTCCGATGCGAAGGTGCGCAGCTTCTGCGACAAGCTGGCCGACGCCGGTGGCACGCTGCCCATCGTGGCGATGGCCATCAAGGCGGCGGCACCGCAGCTCAGCCCGTCCGACGCCCGTGTCAGCTCGTTGTCCCGTGCCCTGCGTTTCGCGCTCGCCGACACCCAGTACGCCCTGGCTCGTGAGACCGACGACGTCCAGCCGGTGCTCGTGCGCCGCGCTGCGACGACGTCGGGGCTGCTGTCGGACCTCTCGTTGGACGACATCGAACGCGGAGTCCAGTAGCCACTAGGCTGACGGCATGGCAGACATCGAGATCGGTACCGCCAAGCGCGGTCGCCGGGCGTACTCGTTCGACGACATCGCGATCGTGCCGAGTCGGCGCACCCGCGACCCCGGGGAGGTGTCGACGGCCTGGCAGATCGACGCCTACCGATTCGACCTGCCGATCATCGCGGCGCCGATGGACTCGGTCATGAGCCCGGACACCGCCATCGCCCTCGGCCGTCTCGGCGGCCTCGGAGTGCTGGATCTCGAGGGCCTGTGGACCCGCTACGAGAACCCGGAGAAGCTGCTCGACGAGGTCGCGGCGATCGAGGGCCCGCATGCCACCCAGCGGCTGCAGGAGATCTACGCCGAGCCCATCCGCGCCGAGCTGATCACCGCGCGCCTGCAGCAGATGCGAGAAGCCGGCGTGACGGTGGCCGGTGCGTTGTCGCCGCAGCGCACCAAGGAGTTCGCCGACGTCGTCGTCGGCGCGGGCGTCGACCTGTTCGTCATCCGCGGCACGACGGTCTCGGCCGAGCACGTCTCCGGTCATGCCGAACCGTTGAATCTCAAGCAGTTCATCTACGAGCTGGACGTGCCGGTCGTCGTGGGCGGTTGCGCCACCCACCAGGCGGCGCTGCACCTCATGCGCACCGGGGCGGCCGGCGTCCTGGTCGGATTCGGCGGCGGCGCGGCCCACACGACGCGCTCGGTGCTGGGTGTGTCGGTCCCGATGGCATCGGCCGTGGCCGATGTCGCTGCTGCGCGCAGGGACTACCTCGATGAGTCCGGGGGCCGGTACGTGCACGTCATCGCAGACGGATCGATCGGTCGCAGCGGCGACATCGCCAAGGCGATCGCGTGCGGGGCCGACGCGGTCATGATCGGTTCCCCCTTCGCCCGCGCGCTCGAGGCTCCCGGACGTGGATTCCACTGGGGCGCCGAGGCGTGGCACCCGGATCTGCCGCGCGGCGAACGTGTCGACATCGGCACGGTCGGCGATCTGGAGTCGGTGCTGTTCGGGCCGTCGTCGGTGCCGGACGGCACCATGAACCTGATCGGCGCGCTCAGGCGGGCCATGGCCACGACCGGATACTCCGACCTGAAGGAGTTCCAGCGCGTCGAGGTCGTCGTCGGGTGAGGCTCGAACGGGTGGCGTTCGACCACCCGGACGCGGTCGGCCTGCGCGAGCAGATGGTGGCGGAGGTCTCGCACATCTACGGGCAGCAGCGTGACGTCGCGAGCGGTGACGGGGCTGGCGGTATCGATCCTGACTCGGTGGTGCTGACGGTCCTCGGCTACGACGAGGACGGAGTCGCCGTCGCGCACGCCCTGCTGCGCCGGCTCGGCGACGAGGTGGAGATCAAGCGCATGTTCGTGGCTCCGGGCGCTCGAGGCCTCGGTGCGGCCGACCTGCTCATGACCCAGCTGGAGACGGTGGCGTCCGAACAGTCCGACCCGAAGCGCATCGTCCTGCACACCGGAGACCGGCAGGCAGCTGCCATCGCGGTGTATCGAAGGCACGGATACGTCGAGATCGACGTGTACGAGCCCTATGTCGGCATGCCGAGCTCACGATGCTTCGCCAAGGAGATCGTACGATGAGTGCCGACAGGATCGAGGGGAGTCGAAGTGATCAGTGCAGAGACCTTGAAGGTGCTGGAACAGCTACCGCCGGTGGTGTACCTGCCGTGCACGCGAACGGTCAGCACCGTCGAGGAGATCGACGTCGAGTACCGCCACACCCAGGACGGTCGCGTGGCGCTGCTCGCCTACACCGCGCTTGATCGGTTGAAGGACTGCTGCGGCCAGGAACAGCCGTGGTTCGTGGCGCCGAGCACGCTGCTGGCACAGCTGCACCAGGGACGTCCTTACGACCTGTTGTTCATGGACATGTTCGTGCCGGAGGACCGTCGCGGCGCCGATCGGAGCGTGGAGGCATGAGCCAGGCAGCAGCCGGTGGGGGCGGAGGTGGCGCGGGCACGTTCGACGTCGACCGAGGGGCGGTCACCGCGGTCAACGGCTCGCTGATCGGTGCCGCCGAGACGCTGGATGGTGAGGCGTCGTCCACGCCCGGTGCCGCCGATGCGGGCGAGGCCTCGGCGTTGCTGGGCGACATCGTGGCCGAGTTCGCCGGCGTGGCCGGCACGCTCTGTCACGAGGCCGGCATGCTCGGTGACATCGGCGGAGAGATGCTGGACAACTACGGCAACGTCGACGAGGCGGCCGCCGCGGTC
>JBBSRN010000073.1:0-10661 GCA_038242985.1 Propionibacteriales bacterium
ATGTCGGCGGCTTGCCGGTCGCGTCCGTGGTCACGTCGGTCATGAGGGGTCCTTGGGGGAGGTGGGGCGGTGGTGGACGACGGCGGGGAGGATCACCTGGTCGATGACGGCGGTGATGGTCTCGGGGGTGGGTTGCTGGCCGAGGATGAACTGGCTGTGCAGGACGATGCCGGACAGGGCTGGCCCGATGATGTCCAGATCGACCCCCTCGCGCAGCTCGCCCCGCTCGCGGGCTCGTTCGAACACGGCGCGATTGCGCTGGACCCTCGGGCCCAGGAACTGGCTGCGGAAGCCCTCGGCGAACTCGACGTCTCGACCCAGTGCGGTGATGACGCTGCTGAACAGCGCAACCTGTCGTTCGTCGGTCAGCCCGCCCTGGCCGCAGTGTGCGGCGATGAGGTCGCCGCGCAGGCTTCCGGTGTCCGGTGCCGTGGCGACGGGACCCTTCTGGGCGAGCACGGCCTCGAGGACCAGGCTGGCCTTGGACGCCCAGCGCCGGTACAAGGTGGCCTTCGACGCCTTGGCGGCAGCGGCCACCGCGTCCATCGTGAGCCGGTCGTAGCCGACCTCGGCGAGCACGTCGAGGGTCGCGTCGAGGATCTCCTGCTCACGCTGGCCCTCCACCCGGGGGCGGGCGGCGACCGTTGCTTCTGCCGGGGTCATGCGTGCTCCTGCCGAACGTGGATGAAACGAAACCGTTCCGTTCCATCAAAGAGTACGGTTGCGTTTCATCGGAGCGCAAGTCGGCGGGCGAGCTCAGGCACCCCGGCCGTCGTCGTGCTCGATGGCCAGTCGGAACTCGTTGCCGCCCGGATCGGTGAGGGTGACGTCGAGCGATCCGGACTCCCTGCGGCTGGCGCCCAGCTGGAGCAGTCGGTGGACCTCGCTCTCGACGTCCGTGGACGGCGCCGCGATGTCGAACCGGCGGCGCACGCGTCCAATCAGTGGCGTGACGGGCCGGCCGCCCCAGGCGACCTTGGTACCACCGGCCGGCGACTGGATCGCGGTCTCGTCGTCCTGGTCCCAGACCAGCGGCCAGTCCAGGACGTCACTCCAGAACGCCCCGATCTCGCGGCTGCCGTCACAGGCCACCTCGCCGAGGAGGCCGGTTCCGGCGAGGTAGCCGTTGTCGGGCTCGATCACGCAGAACGCGTTGCCGGACGGGTCGGCCAGGACCACGTGTCTCTCGTCGGGGAGCTGGCCGGCGTCGTGTCGCGTGGCCCCGAGACCGAGGGCCGTGTCGATGACCTCCTGCTGCGACGCCGCGCCTTCGCTCGTCACGTGGAGGTGGATGTCGCGGTTGCCGTCGGGCGTCGGCGACGGGTCGCCGACGAAACGGAGACCCACCTGGGTGGGGTCACCGGGCCGCAGCAGCCCGCCGTCGTGGTCGACGACGTCGCGCCCCAGCAGGCTCGCCCAGAAGCTCGCCGCCACCGGGGCATCGGGCACATCGAACGTCACGGCCACGAGTCGTAGGGTCACGGCTCGACGCCAGGTGGGGCCGAGTTTGGTGCCATGGAGCGGTCGATCTCCGATCTCACTGTCGTGCCCGGGCGTAGGAAGCCTGGGCTTCGGCCCACGGGCCGGATCGATCGCCGAGACTCGCTGTCTCGGTGATCAGGACAGACAGCTCGGCGGAGAAGCTCTCACTTGCTTCGCGCGGGAGGAGCGACGGCAGGTTGTCGATCGCGATGACGTCCAGGAGCGGCGTGTCGACGATGCGGCGAACCGGTTCGTTCCAGGTCGTGATCGAGGTGTTGACCGGGATCAGGTTGGCCGCCGACGTGACGTCGCACGTGACGTCGGCGATGACCCGTAGGCGGCGATCTACCTCGAGATCTTCGGGACGAACCCACGGCGCGACAGTGCGGCCGCGCGACACGACGCAGTTGACGAGCAGGTCGTGCTCCAGCAGTGCTTCGCGGTCGAGGTCCCGCGTGTGCGCCGCGTCCCACGGCGTGATGCGAGCACCGGCCACCGCGAGCGCCTCGACCGCTCCGCCGCCGCTGCGCCCGCGCGC
Source organism: Propionibacteriales bacterium (assembly GCA_038242985.1). Taxonomy (GTDB): domain Bacteria; phylum Actinomycetota; class Actinomycetes; order Propionibacteriales; family Nocardioidaceae; genus Aeromicrobium. The sequence goes on from JBBSRN010000073.1 coordinate 2,021, forward strand.
CCCGATCACGATTGCCGACAGGTCATCCACGGTTGCCGCGAGCTTCTCGTCGAGTTCTGGACGCGTCATCGGAGTCAGCGGAGTCTGGAGCTGTCCGCGGACGGTCAGCACGCCGAGTGCGGCGCCGACGTAACCGGCCCACCGGCCGAACGCCACGACGCGCCGCCCACCGACCGTCAGGTACTCGATGTCGAGCAGGTCGCCGTCGCCCCGGTCGAACCGCGCGAGCAGCTCCTGGGCGCCATCTTGACCCTTGAAGGCGTGGGCGAAGTAGATGTGTGGGTGAACGAGCGCACCCGGTTCGTCGGGCAGCTCCTTGATGCCGAGGATGTGCGCGTCGTGCGGCGCGTCGATCCAGGAGCCTGTCTCGACCAGCTCGCACCCCGCCGCGGCGTAGGCGTCGTCGCCGAAGACTCGCTGCGGGGAACGCTCGACCGTGACGCGCACGCCGTCGCCGATCAACGTGTGGCAGTCGTGCGGTACCAGGGGCGCCCGCTGCTCCGTGGCTCGCGTCTCGGACCTCATCCACACATGCACGCTCATGACCAGCAGGCTAACGGCCGCCTATGGGTCCAACGCGACAGCATTCAGGCGCCACCTGCACGGCCAGTGCACAGGGATGTCAACTTGCCCCGCTCATCCCTTCCGCGAGAGACTGTCCGTGTGACCGAGACGCCGTCCCGACCTCAGCGATCCGGCGACGGGCCAACCAGCCCGCCGGTCCTGTATCTCCCGGTGCACCTCGACGGCGAGGGCCAGGTGACCGATGTTCGACTGATCGAGCTCGCAGGCGGCCAGGTGGCGTTGCTTGCCTACACCGCCCTCGATCGCCTCGTCGACGCCTGCGGTGATGCGCAGCCGTGGGCTCTGGTCGATTCCTCGAAGGTGCTGCCGGCCGGTGAGGGAACGCCGTACGACGTGCGATTCCTCGACGTCTCGCTGCCTGACGAGCTGCGACTGACGGGGGCGCCAGATGGTCATTCGTCTTGACGAGGGCGCTGGCGGTCGCATCGCTGGCGCGCACGAAGAGGGGTCGACGACGATCGACGCCTCAGGCAGAAGCGCGCCTGCATCGGTCGACGGCGGGCTTGGTTCCCCCGAGCCGCTCGAGATCTTGGCTGCGGTCAGCGGCACGGCCCACGACCTCACCGTGATCCAGGGTGTGCTCGGCAAGCAGGTGCAGGAAGCGGCCTCCCGCATCCGCGACACCGATGAAGAAGTCGCTGCTCTCTTCACCGGGATGACGGAGGGTGGCTCGTGATCGACACCGCCGTCGAGGGAGAGGTCAGCAGCGTCACGAGCGCAGCGACCTGGTTGCGCGGCACCTTGGCGGCCAATCTGACCGGTGCGGCCGACGACTGCGCTCGTGGCCGGGCCATCGCCAGTCGAGAGTGGGAAGGCGACGACGCGACTGCTTACTCGTCGTACTCGCGCAATGTGCTGAAGATGACCGATGCCCACGCATCGCGAGTCGGCAGGGCGGCAGGCGCGTATGACGCGTACGGGGCCCGCCTGAAGGCGATGAAGACCACGATGTCCGGCGTCCGTACACGTGCTGTCGCCGGCGGCCTCCAGGTCTCCGGCGACAACATCCTCGAACCGCCGGTCGTTCCCGCGACGGTGGTGGAGTCCGGCAGCCCGGAGGAGGCGGCGCACCTGAAGGCCGTCGCCAAGGTCGACCTCTACAACACGTTGTCAGGGGACACCACGACGGCGTGGACCGATTTCGATCAGTGGATCCAGGCCAATCTCGTGCCCGACGTGGCTGACGCCGAGGACGACTCCCCAGTCGCGACGGTCCTGTCGGAGGTGGACGGACAATTTCCGAACTACGCCGCTGGCGTGGGTGCCGGTCTGGCGGGCCACGGGCTGGGCAGCTGGGCCGGCACGTATCAGGACGCCGCCCGGGAATTTCGTCGGCGAAGCCGCGTCGCCGGGGATCCGCGGGTGCGCGGCCAGGTCAAAACTCCCAAGGGCGCGTCTGCGCTGGACGACCTGCTCGGCAAGTCGCGCTGGCTGGGCAAGGCTGGAAAATTGATGGGGCCCGTGGGAGTCCTCATCGACATCGGTTTCGGCATCAAGGACGGACACGACACCGGCGACTGGAAACGAGCCGCCATCACCACGGGCACCAGCCTCGCAGTGGCGGGAGGCGTCGCCCTGTACGTGGCGACTGCTCCGGTCTCGGTGCCGGTGACGCTCGTCGTGGTCGGCGGCGGATTGCTGGCCGCAGGCGCATCGTGGGGAGCAGGCAAGATCTATGACAACTGGGACGACATCACCGATTGGACCGGTGATCGGTGGGACGACACCACGGACCTCGCCGGTGACGCGTGGGACGGGGCCAAGGACTTCGCCAGCGGAGCGAAGGACAAGGCAGGCGATGCCTGGGACGCTGTGACGCCGTGGTGACCGTGGAACGACTGAGTCCGCGCTGGCCGACAGCGCTCCTGCTGGTCTTGATCGTCATTGGCCTGGCGGCCTCCATGGCCATGGCCTTGGTTGAGAGCGGTGCCGCGCGGGCCGCTGGGGTGGTGGGGTCGCTGTTCATCGCCCTCAACCTGCTGGCGTTCGTGCGTGCCATGGTGATGCCGCGCAGGAGGCGAGAGCTGGCGGTCGACGAGAACGGCACGCTGACGATCACGGCGCCGGGCCTCGTGGTGTGGCCGCTGGTCGTCGCGTGGGGTGCACTGCCGGTGCTGGCCGCGGTCTTCGTGGTGCAGGCGATCGTCGACTTCGACTCCATCGAGTCGCCGGGTGCGGTGTTCGCCGTCGTGGCAGCGGCGGCCGCCTCACTCCCGGACTGGTGGCGACTGGTCAGAGGTCGGCTGTACCGATGGCGTCTGGTGCTGACTCCCGATGGCCTGACGTACCGCGGCTACCGGACCGCCATCGAGGTGCCGTGGTCGAAGGTCCATGGCGCCAGCGTCCATCGCGCCAAGCCGGTGGGAACCCTGGTCGATCTCAAGGGCACCCGCCCGGACCTGGTGATCCAGCAGCCGGTCTTCGACCTGCCTCCCGAGCAGATCGTCGAGGAGATCGAGCGGTACAGCCGTTAGGCCTTGGCGACGCTGACGACGGCAGTCTGGCCGTCGGCCACCTCGACTGAGGTGCCGTCGACGTCGGCCCGCACGGTCAAGGTCGCAAGGGTCTCGCCGGCGATCAGGTCGGCGTGGGTCGTGGCCGCTGCGACCACGGCGTCACTGCCGCCGATCGTCAGCGCGATGCGATCCGACACGTCCAGACCTGAGTCGCGCCTGGCCTGCTGCACCCCGCGCACCAGGTCACGGGCCAGGCCCTCAGCGGCCAGCTCGGGTGTGACCTCGGTGGCCAGTGCCACGAATCCGACCCGCGGAAGCAGCGCCACCTCGGCACCGTCGGCGGACTCGGCCACCTGCTCGAGGGTGAACTCGCCCTCGCGCAGCTCGAGCCCGCCGGACGTCACGACGCCGTCCTCGGCGACTGACCAGTCGCCACTCTTCGAGCCCTTGATCGCGATCTGGACCTCCTTGCCCAGGCGCGGACCGGCCACCCGGGCGTTGACCGTGAGCTTGCTGCTGAGGCCGAAGGCCTGAGCCTCATCTGAGGTCACATCGACGAATCGGACCGCTTTGACGTTGAGCTCACCGGCGATGATTGCGGCGAACCCGGACAGCAGATCCGGGTCGGGAACGGCCACGAGCAGCGAGGCCAGCGGCAGGCGGGTGCGCAGGCCAGCGCCCTTGCGGATGGAGGATCCGGTCGAGCAGATGTCGCGCACCTGGTCCATGCCGTCGACCAGAGCGTCGTCGTTCGGCAGGTTCATCGAGTCAGGCCAGTCGGTGAGGTGCACCGAACGCTCGCCGGTCAGTCCACGCCAGATCTCCTCGGTCATCAGGGGCAGCAGGGGAGCGGCGACGCGGCTGACCGTCTCGAGCACGGTGAACAGCGTGTCGAACGGCTCGCGGGTCACGTCGTCAGCTGCTGCTCCGTCAGCCAGCCAGAATCGCTCGCGCGAGCGCCGGATGTACCAGTTGGTGAGCACATCGAGGAACTCGCGCGTGGTCTCGCAAGCGTCGGCGACAGCGTAGGTGTCCATCTGGGTGGTCATCTCATCGACGAATCGGCCCAGCTTGGCCAGGATGTAGCGATCCATCGGATCACTCGCGTCGGTGATGGTGCGCGCCTCGAAACCTTCACCCGCGAGGTTCGCGTACAGGCTGAAGAAGTACCAGCTGTTCCACAGCGGGATCATCACCTGGCGGACGCTGTCGCGGATGCCTTGCTCGGTCACGATCAAATTGCCGCCGCGCAGGATGGGCGAGGCCATCAGGAACCAGCGCATCGCGTCGGCGCCGTCGCGGTCGAAGACCTCGGACACGTCCGGGTAGTTGCGCAGCGACTTGCTCATCTTGTTGCCGTCCGAGCCCAGCACGATGCCGTGGCTGATGCAGGCCTCGAAGGCCGGCTTGTCGAACAGGGCCGTCGCCAGGACGTGCAACGTGTAGAACCAGCCGCGGGTCTGGCCGATGTACTCCACGATGAAGTCGCCGGGGAAGTGGCCCCCCGGCGCGTCAGCGTCAGATCCAGAACCATCGAACCAGTCGGCGTTCTCGAACGGGTAGTGCACCTGGGCGTAGGGCATCGAGCCCGAATCGAACCAGACGTCGAGCACGTCGGCGACGCGTCGCATCGTCGACCGGCCGGTCGGATCATCGGGGTTGGGCCGCACCAGCTCATCGACGTAGGGGCGGTGCAGGTCGGGTTCGCCGTCGTTGGTCGGCAGGCGCCCGAAGTCGGCCTCGATCTGCTCGAACGAGCCGTACACGTCGATGCGTGGGTACGCCGGATCGTCGCTCTTCCACACCGGCACCGGCGAGCCCCAGAAGCGGTTGCGGGTGATCGACCAGTCGCGGGCGTTCTCCAGCCATCGACCGAATTGGCCGTCCTTGATGTGCTCGGGCACCCACTGGATCTGCTGGTTCAGCTCGAGCATCCGGGCCTTGACGGCCGTGACCTCGACGAACCATGACGAGACGCCCTTGTAGATCAGCGGCTCGCGGCAGCGCCAGCAGTGCGGATAGGAGTGGTCGTAGGTCTCGCGGCGCAGCAGGATCGTGCCAGGACTGACCGCACCACCTGTTCCGCCGGCCGTCACGGCCTTCAGGTGGTCGATGATCGGGAGGTTCGCGTCGAACACCTGCATGCCCGCGTAGTCGGTGACCGGATCGGTGAACCGGCCGTCCTTGCCGACCGGCATGACGGCTTCGATGTCCTCGCGATCGGTGATCTCCTTGTCGACCTCGCCGAAGGCGCCGGCCGTGTGCACCACGCCGGTGCCGTCGGTGGTGGTCACGGCGTCATCGGCCGCGACGATCCGAAAGGCATTCTCGTGTCCGGCGTAGTACGCGAACGGCGGCGTGTAGGTGCGGCCCACCAGGTCGGCCCCCCGGTAGCGGCCGACGACGACCGGCTCGTCGCCCAGCTCGCGGGAGTAGGCGCCGAGGCGCGACTCGGCCAGCACGTAGCGGGCGGTCTGCTCGGCTCCGGGCACGGGCGCCTCGACCACGACGTAGTCGATCTCCGAGCCGATCATGACGGCGAGGTTCGAGGGCAGCGTCCACGGCGTGGTGGTCCAGATCAGGATGTGGGCACCGTCGAGCACAGGATCGGTTCCGGAGTCCTCAAGCAAGTAGCCCACCGTGACGGCCGGGTCCTGGCGGTTCTGGTAGACGTCGTCGTCCATCCGCAGCTCGTGGTTCGACAGCGGCGTCTCGTCGTTCCAGCAGTAGGGCAGCACCCGGAAGCCCTCGTAGATGAATCCCTTGTCGTACAGCTGCTTGAAGGCCCAGATCACCGATTCCATGTAGTCGGGGTTCATGGTGCGGTAGTCGTTGTCGAAGTCGACCCAGCGCGCCTGGCGGGTGACGTACTCGCGCCACTCGCCGGTGTACTTCATCACCGACTCGCGGCAGGCCTCGTTGAACTTGTCGATGCCCATCTCGACGATCTCGTCGGTGGTCTTGATCCCGTTGAGGCGCATGGCCTCCAGCTCGGCGGGCAGCCCGTGGGTGTCCCAGCCGAAGCGTCGCTCGACGCGGCGACCGCGCATGGTCTGGTAGCGCGGCACGACGTCCTTGACGTAGCCGGTCAGCAGGTGGCCGTAGTGGGGTAGACCGTTGGCGAACGGCGGGCCGTCGTAGAAGACGAACTCGTTCTCGCCGTCCGGTCCGGCGTCGCGGTGGTCGATGCTGGCGCGGAACGTGTCGTCGGAGGCCCAGAGCGCGAGGATCCGCTCCTCGATCTCGGGGAAGCGAGGACTCGAGGGCACGCCAGTGCCGTGGGAGGAGTCGGTGCGGGGGTACGTCATGGGTGCTCCTGCGTCGCTTCGTCAAAGGGACGAGGACGACAGTGCAGCCGCGGTACCACCTCGATTGCCGCCGATCATGCAGGCGACCACTTCATGAAGGCGATGACGGGCCCATCCGTCCGGTTCTACTGGGGGATCGAGGTGCGGGATCCCTGTTCTTCCGGCTGCTCGCCGCTGATGACGGCTCGAACGCTGTGGGGCCAGCGTAGCCGACCGTACGCTGGCCCCGTGCCTCCCTTCGACCGTGACCAGACCCCCGAACAGCTGCGCCAGGGCATCAACTCCTGGCCCACGTTCTCCGCGCAGAAGATCGAGGTCACCTCGATCGCCGATGACTGGTCGCGGGCGGTCATTCGCCTTGACCTCACCGAGGAGAACTCCAACTATTTCGGCACCGCGTTCGGCGGGTCGCTGTTCAGCATGATCGACCCATTCGTGGTGATCCTGCTGGCGAATCAGATGGGGCAGGATTTCGTGGTGTGGGACAAGGTCGTCGAGATCGACTTCGTGCGACCCGGCACGGGGCCGGTGACCGCGATCGTCGACATGCCCGCCGACGTCGTCGACGAGGTGCGCGCAGCCACGGCCCACGGCGAGAAGCTGCTGCGCTGGTTCGCGGTCCCGCTGCTCGCCGAGGACGGCTCGGTCGTCGCCGTGCAGCGCCGCCAGCTCTACGTGCGCAAGCGCCGCTGACGGCGAGCAGGATCCGGGTCAGCCCTCGGCCAGTGCCTTCAGCCGTTCGAGCGAGGCCTGCAGCATCGCCGACGTGGTGCCGCGAGCCCGCTCCATGCGGCTGTCGTCGGTGAGCTGCGACCAGTCGTAGGTGTGGGTGACGTAGCAGGACCCGTCGCCGAGGGGCTCGACGTCCCAGCGCCACAGGTGGCCGGGCTGTGGCTCGCCGACCGCGCTCGGGCGCCACGCGAGGAGGCGGCCCTCGGTGAACTCGACGATGTGGTTCTCGCGCACGCGTCCGTTGGTGTTGGTCATCTCGAAGACGTCGTCCACCTGACGGACGCGTTCGGACGTCGAGGCCACGAGGTTGTCGTTGCCGTCCCACTCCGGCTGCCTGGTCGGATCGGCGATCAGCTCGAACACGGTGGGAGCACCGGCGGCGATCTCGGCGGAGGCTGACACGACGTGCGGCTGGCTCATGGCGTCATTCAAGCACCACGCCCTACCGTGGACCCATGGCCGAGCAGTCCGAGATCTTCGTGCCCGCTCCGGCGGCACTGGCCATCGTGGAGGCTCGGCTGGCAGCCGGTTGGAGTCTGCTCGCCGTCTCCGGCTTCCGCGTCAAGCGCGGCGATACGTCACCCGAACAGGCGCTCGGGCTCGACTTCGGGCCCGAAGGCACGACCGACATCGAGTCCGTCGGCTCAGCGCTCGCTGCGTGGCCGGTTGATGCCGATCTGTTCGCCGAGATCCGCTTCGCGCCGCGGTAGCTCAGAGCATCTGACGAACGGTCTCGATCGTGTCCGCGTCGACCGGCGTCTTGTCGTCGCGGTAGCGGATCACGCGCGCGAATCGCAGCGCGACTCCGCCTGGGTACCGGGTCGAGCGCTGGACGCCGTCGACGGCGACCTCGACGACCTGCTCGGGTCGGACGTGCACCACGTGATCGGTGCGTGACGTCTCGAGCCCGAGAAGACGCTCGGTCTGCCACGTGAGCATCTCGTCGGTCATGCCCTTGAAGGTCTTGCCGAGCATGACGAAGGAGTCCTCAGATCGAGCGCCCAGATGGATGTTCGACAGCCATCCCTCTCGCCGGCCCGAGCCCCACTCGACGGCCAGCACCACGAGGTCCAGCGTGTGCACCGGCTTGACCTTGACCCAGGCCGCTCCGCGCCGACCGGCGGCGTACGGCGCCGCGAGGTTCTTGACCACGACACCCTCGTGACCGTCTTCGACGGCCTGTCGTGCGAACGACTCCGCCGCGACCGGATCGGAGGTCACCAGCCGGCGGACCAGGTTCGCGGCCGGTACGAGCGACTCGAGCGCCGCGAGCCGCTCGGCGCCGGGGCGTCCAGGAGATCATGGCCATCGAGATGCAGCAGGTCGAAGAAGAACGGGGTCGCAGTGTTCGATGCGCCCGGGTCCGGCGCAGTACTGGATGCGCCCGGGTCCGGTGTGGTGCCGGATGCGCCCGCACTCCTCGCCGTGCGCGACGCCGTCTCCTGGAACGGCCGCGGCCTGCCGTCCGGCCCCAGGGCCAGCACCTCGCCGTCGAGCACGGCGTCAGTGGCGGGCAGGGCGCGCACGACTTCGACCACCTCGGGCAGGCGGGCGGTGATG
>JBBSRN010000074.1:0-10625 GCA_038242985.1 Propionibacteriales bacterium
CCTTCGGCCCGGTGGCCTGCGAAGGCCTCGGCACCCGCGTCATCGAGGTCTTCCGGGCCGCCCGGGGTGACGCCGCCGTGCCGGAGTACCCGCGCGGTGACGGATTCTTGATGGTAGAGCTGGCCGGCGACGACCCGGCGGAGCTGGCTGCGACCGGCGAGCGCGTCGTGGCGGCGTCGGCCGCCCTCGGCCATCGTCACGTGCCGTCACCGGCTGAGCAGGCCCGCTTGTGGCGCATCCGCGAGGAGGGGGCGGGGCTCGCGTCCCGCATGTGGGACCGGCCCGCACTGTCCGGATGGGAGGACGCTGCCGTCCCGCCGGCGGCGCTGGGTGCATACCTGCGCGACTTCGAGGCGCTGCTGACGGCGCACGGGCTCCACGGCGAGACGTACGGACACTTCGGCGACGGCTGCGTCCACGTCCGCATCGACTTCGCCCTCGACGAGGGCGATGGCCGAGGGGGACGGGGCGCCTACCGTGACTTCATCCTCGACGCGGCGCGGGTCACGGCGTCCCACGGCGGTTCCTTCTCCGGCGAGCACGGCGACGGCCGCGCCCGGTCCGAGCTGCTTCCGCTGATGTACTCCGCTGCTGCGATCGACCTGTTCGGTCAGGTCAAGCGCGTGCTCGATCCCGCAGATCTGCTGAACCCCGGCGTGCTCGTCTCGCCCGCAGCCCTCGACGCCGACCTGCGGGGCCAGCACCGCGACTGGGGCCTGCAGGGGGAGCGCCAGGGCCTGGCTCTGCTCCACGACGGGGGGAGCCTCGGCGCCGCCGTGCACCGGTGCACCGGCGTGGGCAAGTGTGTCGTCGCGAATCCGTCGGACAGCTCGGTGATGTGCCCGTCCTTCCAGGCGACACGCGATGAGAAGGACAGCACGCGAGGCCGAGCCAGGGTGCTCCAGGAGATGATCGATGGCCGCCTGGTCACCGAGGGCTATCGATCGCCGGAGGTGCACGCGGCCATCGACCTGTGCCTGTCGTGCAAGGGCTGCGCCACGGACTGCCCCACGGGTGTCGACATGGCGAGCTACAAGTCCGAGGTGTTGCACCAGACCTACCGCGGGCGACGCCGTCCGCGCAGCCACTACGTGCTCGGGCGGCTGCCCCTGTGGGCGCGGCTCGCCGCACCGATCGCCTTCCTGGCCAACCTCGGTCTGAGGGTCCCCGGCCTGGCCCACGTCGCGCGATGGATGGCGGGCGTCGACCAGCGCCGCAGCCTGCCGATGTTCGCCCAGGGTGGACTGCGCACGGGCGCCTTCACCCGGTGGGCCCGGCGCCGCGCCGTGCCCACGACACCGGCGCCCCACGGCCGGGTGCTGCTGTGGTCCGACTCGTTCACCGAGTACTTCTCCACCGCCGGTGGTCGCGCGGCGGTCACGGTGCTCGAGCAGGCGGGTTACACCGTCGAGCTCCTCGATCGGGCCGCGTGCTGCGGCCTGACCTGGATCACGACCGGTCAGCTCGACGCCGCCAGGTCGATCCTGGCCCGGACCGTCGAACAGCTGCACCCGTACGTGGCGGCCGGCGTTCCGATCGTCGGTCTGGAGCCGTCCTGTCTCGCGACCTTGCGCACGGACGCTGTCGAGCTCGTCGACGCCACCCCCCAGATCCATCAGAGGGCGGTCGAGCTGGCCGGGGGAGTGTTCACGCTGTCCGAGCTGCTGCGTCGCACCGATGGATGGCAGGCGCCGGACCTGAGCGGGGAGCACCTCATCGTCCAGCCGCACTGTCACCAGGCCTCCGTCGTCGGCTTCGAGGACGACCTCGCCGTCATGCGGGAGACCGGCGCGACGATCGAGCGGCTCGGCGGATGCTGCGGCCTGGCCGGCAACTTCGGCGTCGAGAAGGGTCACTACGAGGTGTCGGTCGCGGTGGCCGAGCTGCAGCTGCTCCCGGCAGTGCGGGGCGCCTCGCCCGGATCGATCGTGGTGGCGGACGGATTCTCCTGCCGCACCCAGCTCGCGGACCTGACCGACGCCCGGGCGGTCCACCTGGCCGAGCTGCTGCAGGACAGGTCGACCTGCCCGAGGACGCCGTGACCCACGATGGTGCGGCGCCGGCCCGGGTACATTTTGTCTCAGCAGGAGTGAGCCGGTAGTCTGGGCAGTCGTGCCTGGACTGCCCAGGCCGATGCACACATCCCGTCGCTCTCACCTGCGTTCGCTGCATGGTTCCAGCGCTGTGAACGCGGGCTCGAAGGCGAGTGCATCGCAGATCGAGACTCTCTCAGTCAAGAAGAAGGATGTCGTAGTGCCTACCATCAATCAGCTGGTCCGCCATGGCCGCCAGCGCAAGGTCGTCAAGACGGCCACCCCCGCTCTGAAGAGCTCGCCCCAGCGGCGCGGCGTGTGCACTCGCGTGTACACCACCACTCCGAAGAAGCCCAACTCCGCGCTGCGCAAGGTCGCCCGTGTCCGCCTGTCCAGCGGCACCGAGGTCTCGGCCTACATCCCCGGCGAGGGTCACAACCTGCAGGAGCACTCCATCGTGCTCGTCCGCGGTGGTCGCGTGAAGGACCTCCCCGGCGTCCGCTACAAGATCGTCCGCGGCGCGCTCGACACGCAGTCCGTGAAGGGCCGCAAGCAGGGCCGCTCCAAGTACGGCGCGAAGAAGGAGAAGGCCTGATGCCTCGATTCGGTACCGCTGCCCCGAAGCGTCCCCTGGACACCTTTTCCGTTGAAGGAGTGAGCCGCTAATGCCTCGTAAGGGTCCTGCACCGAAGCGTCCTGTCGACACCGATCCGGTCTACGGCAGCCAGCTGGTCACCTCGCTGATCAACAAGGTCCTGGTCGACGGCAAGAAGCAGGTCGCCCAGCGCATCGTGTACGCCGCCCTCGAGGGCACCCGTGAGAAGTCCGGCACCGATCCGGTCATCACCCTCAAGCGCGCGCTCGACAACGTCAAGCCCAGCCTGGAGGTCAAGAGCCGCCGCGTCGGCGGCGCCACCTACCAGGTGCCGGTCGAGGTCCGTCCCGTCCGTCAGAGCACCTTGGCCCTGCGCTGGCTCGTCGGCTATGCCGGCAACCGTCGCGAGAAGACCATGTCCGACCGCCTGATGAACGAGCTGCTCGATGCCTCCAACGGCCTCGGCGGTGCGGTCAAGAAGCGCGAGGACACCCACAAGATGGCCGAAGCCAACAAGGCGTTCGCCCACTACCGCTGGTAGATGGTCGCGGCGCGCACTGCTCGAGAAACTACTGCGCGCCGCGGCACCTCTTCCAACATCTTCGAACGAAAGCTGAGCCCCCGTGGCAACCGAGATCACCACCGACCTGACCCACGTCCGCAACATCGGCATCATGGCGCACATCGATGCCGGCAAGACCACCACGACCGAGCGCATCTTGTTCTACACCGGCATCACCTACAAGATCGGTGAGGTCCACGACGGTGGCGCCACGATGGACTGGATGGAGCAGGAACAGGAGCGTGGCATCACGATCACCTCCGCTGCGACCACCTGCTGGTGGAACAAGCACCAGATCAACATCATCGACACCCCCGGCCACGTGGACTTCACCGTCGAGGTCGAGCGCTCGCTGCGCGTCCTCGATGGTGCCGTCGCGGTGTTCGACGGTGTCGCGGGTGTGGAGCCGCAGTCCGAGACGGTCTGGCGTCAGGCTGACAAGTACGGCGTCCCGCGCATGTGCTTCGTCAACAAGCTCGACCGCACCGGCGCCAGCTTCGACTTCTGCATCAAGACGATCCGCGAGCGCCTCGGCGCCACGGCCCTGGTCATGCAGCTGCCGATCGGTGCGGAGGCCGACTTCATCGGCGTCGTCGACCTGGTCGGCATGCGCGCGCTGACCTGGCGCGGCGAGACCGCGATCGGTGAGGACTACGAGGTCGAGGAGATCCCGGCCGACATGGTCGACGAAGCGGCCGAGGCACGCGAGAACCTGCTGGAGACGCTGTCCGACGTCGATGACGAGATCGCCGAGAAGTTTCTGGACGGCGAGGACATTCCCGTCGACGTGCTCAAGGCGGCCATCCGTCGCGCGACGCTCGGCACGATGCTCAACCCGGTGTTCTGTGGCACCGCGTTCAAGAACAAGGGCATCCAGCCCCTGCTGGACGCCGTGGTCGACTACCTGCCCAGCCCCCTGGACGTCGGTGAGATCAAGGGCCTGAACGCCAAGGACGAGTCCAAGCCGGACTCGCGCCCGCCGTCGGAGGATGCACCGTTCTCCGCGCTGGCGTACAAGATCGCCGCGGACCCGCACCTGGGCAAGCTGACCTACCTCCGGGTGTACTCCGGACGGCTCGAGGCTGGCACGCAGGTGCTCAACGTGACCAAGGGTCGCAAGGAGCGGATCGGCAAGATCTACCAGATGCACGCCAACAAGCGTGAGGAGATCGCGTCGGTCGGCGCCGGCCAGATCGTGGCCGTCATGGGTCTGAAGGACACCACCACCGGTGAGACGCTGGCCGACTCGGCCAAGCCGATCGTGCTGGAGTCCATGACCTTCCCCGCACCGGTCATCCAGGTCGCCATCGAGCCCAAGACCAAGAGCGACCAGGAGAAGCTCGGCGTCGCCATCCAGCGTCTCGCCGAGGAGGACCCGACGTTCCAGGTCCACACCGACGAGGAGACCGGCCAGACCATCATCGCCGGCATGGGCGAGCTGCACCTCGACATCCTGGTCGACCGCATGAAGCGGGAGTTCAACGTCGAGGCCAACGTCGGCAAGCCGCAGGTCGCGTACCGCGAGACCATCAAGGGCACCGTCAAGGGTCACAGCTACACGCACAAGAAGCAGACCGGTGGTTCGGGTCAGTTCGCCAAGATCGTCATCGGGATCGCTCCCACGGGTCCGGTCATCGGAGGCGAAGGCGGCTACGAATTCGTCAACGCCGTCACCGGTGGCCGTGTGCCCAAGGAATACATTCCCTCGGTCGATGCCGGAGCCCAGAGCGCCATGCAGTTCGGTGTCCTGGCCGGTTATCCGATGGTTGACGTGAAGGTGACGCTGGAGGACGGCGCGTACCACGACGTCGATTCCTCCGAGCTTGCCTTCAAGCTCGCCGGCACGATGGCCTTCAAGGAGGCCGTCCGCAAGGCCGATCCCGTGATCCTCGAGCCCGTCTTCGCGGTCGAGGTCAGCACGCCCGAGGACTACATGGGCGACGTGATCGGCGACCTCAACTCCCGCCGTGGCCAGGTTCAGGCCATGGAGGAGGGCTACGGTGGCGCCAAGATGATCAAGGCCGTCGTCCCGTTGTCCGAGATGTTCGGGTACGTCGGCGACCTGAGGTCCAAGACCTCGGGCCGTGCGTCATACTCGATGCAATTCGATTCCTACGCCGAAGTTCCCAAGAACGTGGCGGAGGAGATCATCAAGAAGGCCCGCGGCGAGTAGACGCGGAACCATCTTCTAGGATGGCCGAGGCCCGAACGGGCCCCGCGGCGTCGGCACGACACAGCACGACACATTCAGCACTGCACGTCCAGGACAGCAGTACATCAACCAGGAGGAGCCCCCAGTGGCCAAGGCGAAGTTCGAGCGGACAAAGCCGCACATGAACATCGGCACCATCGGACACATCGACCACGGCAAGACGACCTTGACCGCGGCGATCACCAAGGTGCTGCACGACGCGTACCCCGATCTGAACCAGGCCTCGGCCTTCGACCAGATCGACAAGGCGCCCGAAGAGAAGCAGCGCGGAATCACGATCTCGATCTCCCACGTGGAGTACCAGACCGAGAACCGTCACTACGCGCACGTCGACTGCCCCGGGCACGCCGACTACGTCAAGAACATGATCACCGGTGCTGCCCAGATGGATGGCGCCATCCTCGTGGTCGCCGCCACCGACGGCCCCATGCCCCAGACGCGCGAGCACGTGCTGCTCGCCCGCCAGGTCGGTGTGCCGGCCATGGTCGTGGCGCTGAACAAGTGCGACATGGTCGACGACGAGGAGATCCTCGAGCTCGTCGAGCTGGAGGTCCGTGAGCTGCTCAGCGACCAGGACTTCGACGGCGACAACGTTCCCGTCGTCCAGGTCGCCGCTGCGCCCGCCCTGCAGGGCGACGCCAAGTGGGGCGAGTCCATCATCGAGCTGATGAAGGCCGTCGACGACTACATCCCGATGCCCCCGCGTGAGACGGACAAGCCGTTCCTCATGCCGGTCGAGGACGTCTTCACGATCACCGGTCGTGGCACCGTCATCACCGGTCGCATCGAGCGCGGCATCATCAAGGTCAACGAGACCGTCGACCTGGTGGGCATCCGCGAGGGCAAGCAGACCACCACGGTCACCGCGATCGAGATGTTCCGCAAGTTCCTCGACGAGGGCCAGGCCGGCGAGAACGTCGGACTGCTCCTGCGTGGCACCAAGCGTGAGGACGTGGAGCGCGGCATGGTCGTCATCGCTCCCGGCTCGACGACGCCGCACACCGACTTCGAGGGCCAGGTCTACATCCTGTCCAAGGAGGAGGGTGGCCGTCACAAGCCGTTCTTCAACAACTACCGTCCGCAGTTCTACTTCCGCACCACGGACGTCACCGGCGTCATCACGCTGCCCGAGGGCACCGAGATGGTCATGCCCGGCGACAACACCGAGATGTCGGTCGCGCTGATCCAGCCGATCGCCATGGAGGAGGGCCTGCGCTTCGCCATCCGCGAGGGCGGCCGCACCGTCGGCGCCGGTCGCGTGACGAAGATCAACAAGTGAGCTGACCCCAGCCCGCTCGACGAGCCCCCCATCGCCTCGGCGGTGGGGGGCTCCTCGCATCCCGGGGCGGTGAGTCAGTCGGCGAACGCGACGATTCTCGGTGCGCTGGTCGGCTTCGGAGGGCCCCGACTGCCGAGCCCTCCACCGCTCCGGTCGACCGCGTAGCCTGAGGGCGTGGGACACGATCACGCGCACGGCACGGGAGTGCAGCACCGCGGTCGCCTGGCGATCGTGCTGGGGCTGTCGTTGTCGGTGTTCCTGGTCGAGGCGGTCGTGGCGGCGCTGACCGGCAGCCTCGCGCTGCTGGCTGATGCCGGACACATGCTGGGCGACTCGGTCGGCATCGTCATGGCCCTGGCAGCGATCACCGTGGCGCAGCGGGGGGCGGCACCGGGCTCACGCCGCACCTTCGGCTACCACCGCACCGAGGTCCTGGCGGCCGGTCTCAATGGACTGCTCCTGCTGGGGGTCGCCGGTTTCGTGGCCTGGCACGCCGTCGGGCGACTGGGCTCCGGTGCAGAGCTCGAGGCGATCCCGATCCTCCTCGCCGGCGGCATCGGTCTGGTGGCCAACGTCTGCGGGCTGCTGCTCCTGCGTCGGGGAGCGGCGGAGAGCATGAACGTCCGGGGTGCGTACCTGGAGGTCCTGGGGGACACCTTGGGGTCGGTCGCCGTCCTGGTCTCGGCCGGGGTCATCGCCCTCACCGGATGGATGCAGGCCGACGCCGTGGCATCCCTGGCGATCGCTGCCCTCATCATCCCGCGCGCGCTGTCGTTGCTGCGTGACGTGGCGGAGGTGCTGCTGGAGTCGACCCCGCGGGACGTCGACCTGGTCGAGCTGCGTGCGCACCTGGTGGGGATGCCTGGCGTGATCGACGTGCACGACCTGCACGTGTGGACCATCACGTCCGGCATGCCGGTCATGAGCGCCCACGTCGTGGTCGATGAGAACGTGACCGAGATGGGGCACGCCCACGCGGTGCTCGACCACCTGCGCGAGTGCCTCGCGGACCACTTCGACGTCGAGCACTCGACGTTTCAGATCGAGCCAGCCGGGCACGAGCAGTCCGAGCGGCGTCTTCACCACTGATCTCCACGGCACTGATCTGCACCAGCACCCCACCGTCCACCACCGAGAGCACCACAGAGGGGCATCATGAGCGATGAGAAGACCGTTCTGAACGGACCACAGATCGAGGGCGAGTCGCTGACGGACTGGCGACCGCTCCTGGGCACGCTAGTGGCGCGGTTCAAGACCGGCAGCTTCCTCGCCGGGCTGGATCTGGTCCGCCGGGTCGCCGAGGCTGCCGAAGCCGTCAACCACCACCCCGACCTGGAGCTGACCTACCCGACCGTCACCGTGCGGCTCAGCTCGCACGACGTCGGGGGTGTGACCAGCCGTGACGTCGATCTCGCCCGGACGATCAGCGAGATCGCAGCGGACCTGCAGGCGCCGGCCGACACCGAGCAGCTGGCCGTGCTCGAGCTCGCGCTGGACACTGACGACATCGAGCTCATCCGGCCGTTCTGGGCCGCAGTGCTCGCCCTGGAGCCCGGGGGGCCGGGCAAGCACCCCGACGACCTGATCGATCCGCACGGGCAGCTGCCGGCACTGTGGTTCCAGCAGGCCGATCCGGGCAGCGCCGGAGGCGGCGAGGCGCCACAGCGATGGCACCTGGACCTGCGGGTCCCGCCTGAGCAGGTGCAGCCGCGCATGGACGCGGCACTCGCCGCCGGCGGCACGCTCGTCGCAGACGACGAGGCGCCCGCGTTCTGGGTGCTGGCCGACCCCCAGGGCAACAAGGTCTGTCTCACGACGTGGCAGGAACGCACCCACGCCTGAGTGCAGACCAGGCGCGCGACCGGACTCGATTTGTGTTTCCCCGCGCACCTCTGACAGAATATTCTGGTTGCTCCGGCGCGGTCGCTGGGGCGTTGCGATCAGGACTCACGCCTGATCATCCAGCAGCGCCGAACCTGAGACCGGGCTCGTCCCGCAGCAGATGAGGATCACGTCCTCAGCGCAGCGGGTCCAACCACCAAATTCGAGAAGAGTGTGACGTACGCGCGTGTTCCGCGCTCCGACACGCCCGACCTCGGGATTCGGAGGCCGGAGCCCATGATCGGCCCGGATTCCACCGGGACGACCTCAAGCGAAGCGAAGAAAAGGACATCAGAGCATGGCGGGACAGAAGATCCGTATCCGGCTCAAGGCCTACGACCACGAAGTCATCGACTCATCGGCGCGCAAGATCGTCGACACGGTGACTCGTACGGGCGCCAAGGTTGCGGGACCGGTGCCGTTGCCCACCGAGAAGAACGTGTTCTGCGTGATCCGTTCGCCGCACAAGTACAAGGACAGCCGCGAGCACTTCGAGATGCGCACGCACAAGCGGCTCATCGACATCATCGATCCCACGCCGAAGACCGTCGACTCGCTCATGCGTCTCGACCTGCCGGCCGGGGTCGACATCGAGATCAAGCTCTGAGGGGAGTCAGCCAGCCATGAGCACGTCATCCACTGCCACCGCACGCGGCCTCCTCGGTCGCAAGCTCGGCATGACCCAGGTCTGGAACGAGGAGAACCTCGTCGTCCCCGTCACGGTCATCGCCGCCGACACCAACGTCGTCACCCAGATCCGCACGCAGGAGACCGACGGCTACTCCGCCGTCCAGATCGGCTTCGGCGAGATCGACGGCCGCAAGGTCAACAAGCCAGCCTCCGGCCACTTCGCCAAGGCCGGCGTCACGCCGCGTCGCCACATGGTGGAGATCCGCACCGAGCAGGTCGCCGACTACACGCTGGGACAGGAGATCTCCCCGGAGATCTTCGCCGCCGGCGACACCGTCGACGTCACGGCCACCAGCAAGGGCAAGGGCTTTGCCGGCGTCATGAAGCGTCACGGCTTCCATGGTGTGGGCGCCTCGCACGGTGCCCACCGCAACCACCGCAAGCCGGGCTCGATCGGTGGCTGCGCCACCCCGGGTCGCGTCTTCAAGGGCCTGCGCATGGCTGGCCACATGGGCACCGACCAGGTCACCACCCAGAACCTCACCATCCACTCGGTCGACGCCGAGAAGGGCTTGATCCTGGTCAAGGGCGCCGTGCCCGGCGCCAAGGGCGCCCTCGTGGTCGTCCGCACCTCGGCCAAGCTGCCGATGGCCAACGCAGCCATGAAGGGGGCCTGAGGACATGACTGAATCCACCTCAGGATCGACCGTCGACGTCGACCTGCCCGTCGACATCTTCGACGTCCAGACCAACATCCCGCTGATCCACCAGGTCGTCGTGGCCCAGCTGGCCGCGGCTCGACAGGGCACGCACAAGGTCAAGACCCGTGCCGAGGTCGCCGGCGGCGGCAAGAAGCCGTACCGCCAGAAGGGCACCGGCCGTGCCCGCCAGGGCTCGATCCGTGCACCCCAGTACGCCGGTGGTGGCATCGTTCACGGCCCCGTGCCGCGCTCGTACGACCAGCGCACGCCCAAGAAGATGAAGGCCGCCGCCCTGCGCGGAGCTTTGTCGGACCGGGTGCGTTCGGGTCGTCTGCACGTCGTCGACGCCATCGTCAGCGGTGACGCCCCGTCCACCAAGAACGCCATCGCGGCGCTCCGCGGGCTGACCTCTCGTCAGCGTCTGCTGGTCGTCGTCACGTTCGAGGACGCCGTCACCACGCGAAGCCTGCGCAACGCCGATCACATCGAGACGCTGACGTACGACCAGCTCAACACGTACGACGTGCTGCGCAGCGATGACGTCGTGTTCACCCGGGCCGCGTTCGACGCGTTCGTCGCCGCACGCTCTGCCGAAGGCGCCGACACGATCAAGCTGAGCGCAGCTGCCACCGAGGTCTCTGCACAGGACGCCCGCCCCGCCGCCAAGAAGGCACCCGGCAAGAAGGCATCCGCCCAGAAGGCACCGGGCAAGAAGGCACCCGCCCAGAAGGC
>JBBSRN010000075.1:0-10593 GCA_038242985.1 Propionibacteriales bacterium
AACCCGATCTCGGCCAGGCACGGCAGGTCCTGGCTGGCCGCGTGCAGGATCCACTCGGCGTCGCCGAACGCGGCAGAGAGCTCGCTGTGGTCGCCGAACGCGATCGGGTCGATCAGATGGCTGCCGGAGCCCTCGCGCCGCACCTGCACCAGGTAGGCCCGCTGCGAGTAGCGGTAGCCGGAGGCGCGCTCGGCGTCCAGCGCCAACGGGCCGGTGCCGGTCGAGATCTGTGCGCAGGCGCGGGTCAGGGCAGCTGGCGTGTCGACGACCGCGGGCAGTGGATCGCGCAGCTCCAGACGAGGAAGGACGGGTGCCGGTGTCTCGTCGGGTGCTGGGGCGTCGCCCACCGAGTCATCGGAGGTCAACGGCCACCGCGTCTGCGCTGGAGGGGGACGACTCCAGGAGCGAGCGGAGGAAGACCGGCGATCGCGCACAGCAGGTTGGACCACGCGGCGGCGTGGTTGCCCTTCTCGCTCAACGGCGTCCAGGACGCGCGGACCTCGATCTGGGCGTCCGATCCGTCCTCGGCCATCTGCCCGAAGCTCTCCGAGCGGACGACCGTGACGCTGCCGCTGGCTGCTGCGTGGTCGGCGTCGTGAGCCTCCAGGGCCTCCATCAACCAGCTCCATCCCACGCTGGGCAGGAACGGATCGGCGGCCATGTCGGCCTCGATGTCGGCGCGGGCGAACGTCACGCACCGGAAGGTGCCGCCCCACGCGTCATTGCCGGCCGGATCGTGCAGGAGGATGAAGCGGCCGGTCGCCAGGTCATCGGCGCCCATGCGGACGTCGCCACTGATCGCGTAGGCGTGCGGTGCGATGCGCTGCGGGGCCGGCATGTCGTCGACGACCATCTCCGGGCGCATCACCGCGTGCTGGACCTGACGCACGGCGTCGGTGAACGCCGCGGGCGCTTGACCGTTCTCGATGCGTGCAGCCACTCCATGACTGTAGGCGTCGACTGACGTTCCAGCGGTTCGCGACACTCCACTCATCCTCTCGGCCTTGCGGTGCGAGCCACCTGAGACACTGGCTGCATGAGCTCCGAGGCGTCCTCACGCACCAGTGCACCAGCAGCAGACGGCATCGAGTCCAGCGCTTTCCTGACCGCTTGCCGCGGCGGACGGCCCGATCACGTCCCCGTGTGGTTCATGCGGCAGGCGGGCCGATCGCTGCCGGAGTACCTGAAGATCCGCGAGGGCACCAACATGCTGGACTCGTGCTTCGACACCGACATGGTCGTCGAGATCACCCTCCAGCCGGTGCGCCGGCACGGCGTGGACGCCGCCATCTTCTTCTCCGACATCGTCGTACCGCTCAAGGCGCTCGGGATCGATCTCGACATCGTGCCCGGTACCGGTCCGGTGATCGCCGAACCGATCCGGTCGGCGCATCAGCTCGACCAGCTGCGCGACCTGGAGCTCGACGACGTCGCACCGGTGCTGGCGGCGGTGTCGGCCCTGACCGGCGAGCTCGGATCGACACCGTTGATCGGCTTCGCCGGGGCACCCTTCACCCTGGCCTCCTACCTGGTGGAGGGCGGGCCCTCGCGAGATCATCGCCTCACCAAGCAGCTGATGTACTCCGACCCCGAGCTGTGGCACGCGCTGCTGGGCCGGATCGCGCGCATCGCCGGTCAGTTCCTGCGCATGCAGGTCGAGGCGGGGGCCTCGGCGGTGCAGCTGTTCGACTCCTGGGCCGGGACGCTGTCGCTCGCGGACTACCTGACCTACGTGCAGCCGCACTCCGCCGCAGTGCTGGACGCCGTCGCCGACCTCGGCGTGCCGCGCATCCACTTCGGCGTCGGGACCGGCGAGCTGCTCGGTGCGATGTCCGACGCGGGTGCCGACGTGGTCGGGGTCGACTGGCGGGTGCCGTTGGACGAAGCGGTCCGCCGGCTCGGACCCGATGCAGTGGTGCAGGGAAATCTGGATCCGACGTTGCTGTTCGCGCCGACGGAGGTCGTGCACGCCCGAGCTGCCGACATCGTGACCCAGGGCGCGGCCGCTCGCGGCCACATCTTCAACCTCGGGCACGGCGTGCTGCCGGCCACCGATCCGGACGCGCTGACCCGCCTGGTCGATTTCGTGCACTCCCAGCCCGTGCCCGCCGGCTCGTGAGATGACGGCGGGCTCGACGTCGACCCCGCGCACCGTCGCGGTCATCGGCGGTGGCATCGCGGGACTCGCCGCCGCCTACGACCTCGCTGCGGCGGGGTGCGCCGTCACGGTGCTGGAGAGCACCGACCGGGTCGGCGGCAAGCTGCGTCGCGGCGAGGTGGGGGGCGTGGACGTCGATCTTGGTGCGGAGTCCATCCTGGCCCGTCGCGTCGAAGGCCTTGACCTGGTGCGGGACATCGGACTGGCCGATGCCGTGCAGAATCCCCGCACCACATCGGCGTCGATCTGGACGCGGGGCGAGCTGCGGCCCATGCCGCCGTCGATCATGGGGGTGCCGGCCGATCTCGAGGCGTTGGTCGCCTCCGGGATCGTGGAGCGGTCGCCGGAGCGGGAGATCGTCGCGGTGCCCGACCACGACGTGTCGGTGGCGTCGTTCGTGCGCCAGCGCCTGGGCCAGGAGGTGGTCGACCGCCTCATCGAGCCGTTGCTGGGCGGGGTGTACGCCGGACATGCCGATCGGTTGTCGCTGCAGGCCACGGCGCCGCAGGTCGCGGCGCTCGGCGCCGATCTGGTCACCGGTGCGGCCGCGACGATCGCAGAACGAGCCGGACGCCCGCCGACGCCGGTGTTCTTCGCGCCGAACGGTGGCGTGGGCACGCTGCCCGCGGCGATCGTGGCCGCCGGCGGATTCGACGTCCGGACCGGCACCACCGTGCGCGGACTGGAGCGATCCGTCACCGGGTGGCGACTCACGATCGGCCCGACCACGGACATCGAGGTGCTGGAGGTCGACGCCGTCGTGGTCGCGACTCCGGCTCCGGCTGCCTCGCGGCTGCTGTCCGACGTCGCGCCGCAGGCTGCATTCGCGCTGGCCGGCATCGAGTACGCCAGTGTCGCCATCGTCACCTTCGTCCTCGACGGTGCTGCGGTGCCGGACGGATCCGGATTCCTGGTGCCCGCCGTCGACGGCACGTCGATCAAGGGCGCCACCTGGTCCAGCTCGAAGTGGCAGTGGTCACGCGACGCCGCGGACGGCTCGCTCGTGGTGCGTACCTCCATCGGTCGATCCGGTGAGACGTTGCTGCTGCAGCACGACGACTCCGCCCTGATCGAGCTGGCCCGGACCGATCTGGCCGCTGCGACCGGCTCGACCGGCCGGGTCGTCGATGCGCTGGTGCACCGGTGGGGCGGCGCCCTGCCGCAGTACGACGTCGGCCACCTCGACGTCGTCGACACGATCGACCGGGAGATCGCCACCGTCGACGGTCTCGAGATCTGCGGCGCGGCCTACCGGGGAGTCGGCATCCCGGCCACGATCGGCACGGGCCGGGCCGCGGCCGCGCGCATCCTGGCCCGGGAGACACTGGGGGCATGACCGCGATTCCGAACAAGGGCAAGCTCGCCAAGGAGATCAACGAGACGATCCGGTACACGATGTGGTCGGTCTTCCGGCTGGAACGTGTGCTCGGGCATCCGGACCGCGGCGGCGCCGACCGTGCCGCCGAGGCCGCTGAGGTCGACGAGCTGATCGCAGCGCTGGCCGCCGAAGACGTCGTCGTGCGCGGCATGTTCGACGTCAGTGGCCTCCGCGCGGACGCCGACCTGATGATCTGGTGGCACGCCGGCGACAGTGGCCAGCTGCAGGACGCCTACAACCGGTTCCGTCGCACGGACCTCGGCTCGCGGATGGCGCCGGTGTGGTCGCAGATGGCGTTGCACCGGCCTGCGGAGTTCAACCGGTCGCACATCCCGGCCTTCATGGCCGAGGAGCAGGTGCGCCGGTACGTGTGCGTGTACCCGTTCGTCCGGTCGTACGAGTGGTACCTGCTGCCCGACGACGAACGGCGCGCGATGCTCAAGGAGCACGGCATGCAGGCTCGTCCCTACCCCGACGTGCGCGCCAACACGGTGGCCTCGTTCGCGCTGGGCGACTACGAGTGGATGCTCGCGTTCGAGGCTGACGAGCTGCACCGCATCGTCGACCTCATGCGCGACCTGCGCGCCAGCGAGGCCCGCCGCCACGTGCGCGAGGAAGTCCCGTTCTACACCGGCGAGCTCCACACCCCCGCCGAGCTCACCCAGCGCTGGCCCTGAGGTTCCCGCTGAGACTGACGTTCCGACAAGAATCGCCAGCGTGTTGGCGTCAGAACGTCAGTCTCAGCGTCAACTGGCGGTCTGGGTCAGCGAGATGCCGTTGATGCAGTAGCGCTGGTCGGTGGGGGTGTCGAAGCCCTCGCCCTCGAAGACGTGGCCCAGGTGCGAGCCGCAACGGGCGCAGCGCACCTCGATCCGCTTCTGGCCGAACATCGAGCGATCCTCGATGTACTCGACACGATCCTCGGCCAACGGCGTGTAGAACGAGGGCCAGCCGCAGTGTGCGTCGAACTTGGTGTCGCTGTTGAACAGCTCGGCGTTGCAGGCGCGGCACGAGTACACCGCCGGCGTCGCGTCGGCCTCGATCGGGGAGCTGAAGGGCCGTTCGGTACCGGCCTTGCGCAGCACCTGGTACTCCTCGGGGCTCAGCTCGGACTTCCACTGGGCGTCGGTCTTCTCCACGTCATGGGCCATGAGACCAGTTTACGGCGGTGAGCAAGGCGTCCGCCGGACAGCGCGACCCGTCAGCGTTGTGCGTCGAACGGCACGTGCTCGAGCAGGCGCAGCGTGGGGACGTCGAGGGCGCGCTTGGCCCGGGAGGTCCAGTCCATCTGGAAGAACTCCCTGACCACGTGCGGCTCGGTGAGGATGATGACCTCGCTCGACCCGGTGCTGGCGACCAACGCCTTGAGCGTCTCGACGGGGTCGGCATCGGTCAGCTGGCTGCTGGTCTGCTGCCCTCGTTCGGTCAGCAGGGCAGCGCTGGCATCGAGCTCGGCCTGACCGGCGCTGACGACTCCGGCCTGGACCTCGTCGACCGTGGCCTGATCGGGCATCGCGGCGATCTGACCCCCGCCGATCGCGCTCATCGAGGAGGTGAGGATCGCCGTGGAGCTCTCGACCGGAAGCAGCAGGTGGTACCGGACGGTGTCTTCGAGCCCCTCGTGCAGCGCGATCACCTGGTCGGCGTCGAGGGCCTCCAGCTGGCGTTCGATGAGCAGGGCAACGTCATACATGGCCACCACCGTACGCCCGGGCAGCGACACACACCCGCACGGCTGGCCAAGTCGTAGGCTGCCGACATGTCATCCCTTGCCTCGCAGCTGGCCACGTCCGGCCCGATCGACGTCTCCCTGCTGGACTCGCGGGCGACCACCGGATTCGACGGGGGCAAGGCCGATGCGTCCGACGCCATGGCAGCCATCGCCACCGAGTTGTCGGACCTGCAAGAGCGGTTGTTCGCCCAGGCGCGCGCCGAGGTCGGCACGCCGCGCGTCCTGCTCGTGCTCCAGGGAATGGACACCTCCGGCAAGGGCGGCATCATCCGCCACGTGGCGGGGCTCGTCGATCCGCAAGGTGTGAGCATCACCGCGTTCAAGCAGCCGACGTCTGAGGAGCTGGAGCACGACTTCCTCTGGCGGGTCGAACGGGCGCTGCCGCAGCCGGGTCAGATCGGCATCTTCGATCGCTCGCACTACGAGGACGTGCTCGTCGGGCGGGTGCGCCACCTGGCCCCGGTCAAGGAGATCAAGCGCAGGTACGACGCGATCAACGATTTCGAGCAGGCCTTCGTCGACGACGGTGGAACGATCCTCAAGTGCTTCCTGCACATCAGCCCGGACGACCAGCGGCAGCGGCTCGCCGAGCGACTCGACGACCCGACGAAGTTCTGGAAGTACAACCCCGGCGACATCGACGAACGGTTGCTGTGGTCGGACTACGCCGTGGCCTATGGCATCGCGCTAGAGCGCTGCTCGACCGATGCGGCGCCGTGGCACGTCGTGCCTGCCGGACGCAAGTGGTATCGCAACTGGGCCGTCGCCACCGTGCTGGTCGAGGCGTTGCGGGCGATGGACCTGGCGTGGCCGGAAGCCGATTTCGACGTCGAGGTCGAGAAGCGCCGGCTGGCCGACTCGTGAGGTTCAGCGGCGGACGGAGCTGAGGGTCGCGTCGTCGGACGTCATGTCCGGGCTCGTCATGGAGTACCGAAGGGTGAACTGGCTGTCGGCGTCCGTCTCGTACCGCTGCAGGTAGGGGGAGTAGGTGCGGGCCGAGATGGTGTCGTTCGACGGATCGAAGGTGTAGTAGCGCAGCCAGCCGTCACCCCCGTGGGGCCGGCCCTGGTAGTTGCTGAGCAGCTGGTGCACCGGCTTGCCGCAGGCGTTGACGTCAGTGCGCCGCCCCTCGCCCTGGGTGGGATCGGTGCGTGATGTCCAGTGGCCGTTGACGACCATGAAGACGTTGCAGTGGGGGAAGATCAGCTTGTCCCAGATTGCCGGCGCCGCATTGATGCCCGCATCCTTGCGGGTGTTGAAGTCGCCGCGCCGGTCGTCGGTGTCGATGAAGTCGTGCATCGAGACGATGATCCGCCGGTCCGGGTTGTTGGCGATGACCTTCTCGGCCCATGCCAGTGCGTAGTCGGGGGCTTCGTACTCCAGGCTCAGGACCAGGAAGTCCATGCCGCCGGCGGAGAACACGCTGAAGCTGTCCTTGTTGCGCCGGTCGAGCGGGTCGTCGCCGTACACGTCCTGGCCGAGGTGTCCGCCGTAGCGGGCGGTGGACGGGGTCCAGCTGCTGCGGGTGTACCGGCTGGGCGGGAAGTACTGATCGAACTTGGCGGCCTCACCGGTGTTGACGTCCATGTCGTGGTTGCCGGGCAGGACGGCGTTGGGGATCCCGGCGTCGTCCAGCACCGACATGTGCTTGCTGGCGCGCTGCCACATCGGGTCGCTGGGGTGGGACTCGACGAGATCACCGACCTGCGCGACGAAGGCGGTGTTGAGGTCCGATCGATAGTCGCGGATCCATCGGGTCTGCTGACCCATGATGGCTTCGTTCGCCGCGCTGGCGGTGTAGCCCTGGGTGTCGGGCAGCACCACGAACGTGAAGGGCTCGACCTCCTCGGACGCCTCGGAATCCGGTGTGCCGATGACACCGGTGACCAGGAGCAGGCCGACGGTGGCGGCCACGAGCGCCGCGACACGCAGCATGCGGCCGACGACGGTCGATCCGCACACGATCGATGCCACTGCCCGACCTCCTGACGGTCCCCGACCGCGTCACGGTCCCTTCATGGAGCAAGAGGGGGATCCGCCCGCGACATGACGTGACCGTTCACGCGCGTTCGGGCAGGTGCGCTCAGACTGCCCAGGCGTCGATCGGGACCAGGTCGACCGCACCGACGACGTAGCGGGCCAGGACCGCGCGTGCGATCTCGAGGTCGGGGCCGAGGGGTTCGGCCACGGCGACCGCTCCTGCCTCGTTGGCCAGCTCGGTCACACGGTCGGTGTGCTCGTCCGGTGCGAGGAACAGCATGCCGACGGCCACGTGGCGCCGGCCATCGGCGCGGTGGGCCCGCACCGCTTCACCGGCAGCCGGTGGTGCTGAGGTCGCGAAGGCGGCGATCGTGGGCAGCTTGTGGTGGTGGCCCCAGGCGCGGGCGGCGCGGGTGATGGCGGCTCGCACCAGGGGGTCGCCCGAGCCCTCGCCTGCGAGCACGAGTCCGTCGAGCTCGCGCACCCGGCGGTGGGACAGCGCCGCGCGGAGACGCTGGTCGAGCACGTGCAGGAAGGCCGACTCAATGCCCAGCACCTCGGTCACGTGGACCAGGACCCCGTCATGGCGGTCGGCAGCATTCTGCACGGCCTCGGCGGTGGCGGTGGTGATCTGGTGGCCGGCTGCGAACAGCAGGGGGACCACGACGATCTCGGTGTGCCCGTCTGCGGCGAGCCGGTCTACGACGGTGTCCAGGTCGTGAGCGCGGCCGAGGGTGGCTCCGGCGACGTGCAGGTCCGGGCGCATGCGGGTGATCAGGTCGGTCAGTGCCGAGACGGTGTCGGCGGTACGGAAGTCGTGGGTGTCGGGTGCCAGGGCGATCAGTGCCGGTGCAGTCATGTCAATCCTCCAGGGAGGGCAGGCGGCGGTCCGGACGCTGGTCAGGGGTGTCGCCGCGCGCCGGGGACGGGAAACCGTGGGTGCGCGATGATCAACGACACATCATGCTGTGGGCACGACCGAGGTCCACGTGGAGACGTTCCACGAGACGCAGTTCGGTGGCGGTGAGCATGGTTCAGTGTGCGCACGGCACCGTGGTGTCGGCAAGCCGTTATCTCGAATGATGAGACTGCTGTCCACATTATGAGATTTACAGTTCGGAGACCCTGCAATCAGTGGCTATTCGGGAGACGGAAGAAGCAGTCCGACGATCCAGCCGCCGACGGCTGACGCGAGAACACCTGATCCGGCGGCAGCGAGGGCCACGTCCCACGACAGCAGATCGGCCGTGGCGAGCCCGAGCACGAGGGTCGGGGAGAAGGCACCCAGCAGGCCCAGGGGCAGCAGGGCTCCGGCCACGACGACAGGGACGGCCGACAAGGCATCGGGTCCGCTCGCGTCGACGGCCAGCGTGGCCCAGGCCGCGATCAGGCCGACGAGCGCTGTACCGACGCCGGCGACCACGAGGTCGTCGGCGTCGAAGATCAGCGGGTCGCCCCAGCGGTCGCCGAGCGCGAGGGCAGCGAGCCCGCCGAGCACCGCACCGACCACGTGCGCGGTGTACACCGGGAGGACACCGGTCCACGACTGCCGACCGACTGCGGCCAGTGTCGTCGCTGACGCCGGATTGACCAGTGCGAGGAAGGGCCGTGCCCCGTCGGCGTGCAGTCGGGCGTACCAGGTCAGCAGCACCGTGACCGCTGCGACGGCCAGCACCGCGAGCGTGGGATCGCTGGCCCGCAGGGAGCCCGCTGCCACCACGGTGAGCAGGGCCGACATGACGGCGCTGAGGGACAACAGGCGCATTCAGGCTCCCGATCGCGATGGGTGAGGCAGGACACAGCAGTGCGCGGCGAGTGTCCGAGGTGCTCCGAACCGGTGTGGCATGTCGCTACCGTAGGGGCATGGTGGCCGAGTCGGTGGATCGACCGAGGACTCTGGCGGCTGGTCGTCAGTGGCTCGCGCGCATCATCACTCGCACGGTGTCGAGCTGTTTTCGTTATCGCGTGACCGGTCTGGCGGCCGAGGCGGCCTTCTTCGCCATCTTGTCCCTGCCACCCCTGGTGTTCGGCCTGGCCGGCACGATCGGCTTCATCGCCGAGCGGTACGACGTCGCGCAGGTCGACGTGCTCAAGGACCGGGTGATCGAGCTGTCGTCGCGGGCGCTCACCCCGGACACCGTCGATGCGGTCATCACGCCCACGTTGGACGACGTGCTGGGTGGCGGCCGCATCGACGTGATCTCGATCGGCTTCGTGCTGGCCCTGTGGTCGGGGTCGCGGGCGCTCAACGTGTTCATCGACACCATCACCATCATCTACGGGATGGGCGGCCGGCGCGGCCTCGTCAAGACCCGGGCGCTGTCGTTCGCGATGTACGTGGTCGCGTTGCTGGTCGGCATCGCGTTGGTGCCGCTGGTGCTCGCGGGCCCCGAGGTGGCCGCGAACCTGCTGCCGGACCGGTTTGCCATGCTGCAACCGCTGTACTGGCCCGCGGTGCTCGTCCTGTCCGTGGGATTCATCGCCACCCTCTACCACTCGGCCGTGCCGGTCAGGCGGCGCTGGCGCATGGCGCTGCCCGGCGCGATCTTCACGTTGCTGATGTGGATCTTCGGCAGCTTCTTCGTGCGGTGGGCGTTGGGCTTCTCAGCCGGAGGCACCTCGATCTACGGGCCCCTGGCCGCGCCGATCGCGGTGCTGCTGTGGCTGTACGTCATCTCGATTGCCGTCCTGATCGGAGCGGCGGTCAATGCCGCGATCGACGGCGGCGTCGATCACGGAAGTGCCGACCAACCGAGCGCCACGTGAAGCGACTGATCAGCGGGTTGATCGTCCTGGCGGTGCTCGCCCTGATCGGGGCGGCGCTCGCATGGTCGCTGCCGCGCGACGACGACCCCGTCGAACAAGATCGCGGCGTGCCCCGGCAGCAGGACTCCGCCAGCCGCATCTCGAGCTCCGGTGTGGAGCAGAACATCTCCCGCCGGCTCACCGCCCGATCGGGTCGTGAGGTCGACGTGGTCTGCCCGCCGAAGATCGACGAGCTGGTCGGCACGACCTTCGACTGCCAGGCGTACTTCGCAGGCGACAAGACCATGCAGACGGTGGCGAAGGTCAAGATCACCGGCGGAGGCGGCGCCTTCACCTGGACCTCCGAGAACGCCGCACGGAGCGAGCCGACCCCGTAGGAGGGGAACGGGTCTCGATCTCATCGCTCGCCGGCCGCACGTGCCACCCGCTGTGATCGGTACGACCGGGCTCACCTCACCTGGAGTGGTCGAGCCACGCGAGGGGATCGACGATGTCGGTCGATGACGTCGTTGACCGCGGGGTCTCCACAGCCACGCCCGTCACCTCGTGCACGGGGTAGGGGACGACGATGACCGGGAC
>JBBSRN010000076.1:0-10573 GCA_038242985.1 Propionibacteriales bacterium
CCCGTGCAGCACTCGGCCCAGCAGCGATCGGGCCCGCCCCACCACCTGCGATTCATCAGTCATGTCTGGTCCTTCGAACGGCGCCGTGTTGGTCGAGAGGCGCAAAGTGTTCCGCGAGAGGCGCAAAGTGTTCCGCGAGTGGCGCAAAGTGTTCGGCGAGTGGCGCAAATTGGCTCGATTCCGGTCCAAATCCAGCCATTTTGCGCCACTCGCGGGGAACCGGGAGCGAGGGAACGGTCAGCTGACAGACGTGATGAGGACGTCCTTGGCCGGCGCGACGCCGTCCGGTCCGTTGCCCTCGGCCGCGATGTCCTGGGCCAGCTTCAGTCCCTTGGCGTCGACAGTGCCGAAGATGGTGAACTGCGGCGGCAGATCGGCTTCGGCCAGGACGATGAAGAACTGCGAACCGTTGGTGTCCTTTCCTGCGTTGGCCATCGCCAGGGTGCCGGCCGGGTAGGTCTCCGAGCCGGTCAGCTCGTCGGCGAAGGAGTACCCCGGCCCGCCGAGGCCGGTGGCCGCCGGGTCACCGCACTGCAGCACGAATCCGGGGACGAGCCGGTGACACGTTGTGTCGTCGAAGTACTTCTGCTTGGCCAGCGACACGAACGAGTTGACCGCGCAGGGTGCGGTGTCGGGCTTGAACGTGGCCACGATGTCGCCCCGGTTCGTCGCGATCGTGAGCGACTCGGCAGACGTGGGGTCCGCCGGCGGCAGCTTCGCCTTCTTCGCGGCATCCCCGGTCTTGACGTACGAGCACGCACCGGAGTCCGCGGACGGCTTGCCGTCGCCTCCCCCGCACGCGCTGAGCAGGGACAGCACCAGTGCAGGCACGGCAAGGGCGATCAGGCGAGGAAGCATGGCGAAAGCCTAGCCACCGCTCCCCCGGTCTCAGCCGAGGCGCCCGCGGAGCTCGGTCAGCTGCTCGACGACGCGTGCCGGCGCCGTGCCGCCGCGGGAGTCGCGCGAGGCCAGCGAGCCCTCGACGGTCAACACCTCGCGCACCTGGGCGGTGAGCAGCGGCGAGATGGCGGCGAAGTCCTCATCTGACAGGTCCCACAGCTCGATGCCGCGCTGCTCGCACGTCTGCACGCACGCGCCGGACAGCTCGTGCGCGATCCGGAACGGCACGCCCTGTCGCACCAACCACTCGGCGATGTCGGTGGCCAGCGCGAAGCCCTGCGGCGCCAGGTCGGCCATGCGATCGGTGTGGAACGTCAGCGTGGCGACCATGCCGGCAAAGGCGGGCAGCAGGACCTCCAGGGTGTCGATCGAGTCGAACACCGGCTCCTTGTCCTCCTGAAGATCCCGGTTGTACGCCAACGGCAGCCCCTTCAAGGTGGCGAGCAGACCGGAGAGGTTGCCGATCAGGCGACCGGCCTTGCCACGGGCCAGCTCGGCGATGTCGGGGTTCTTCTTCTGCGGCATGATGCTCGACCCGGTCGAGTAACCGTCGTGCAGGGTGACGAAGTCGAACTCCTTGGTGTTCCAGATGATGATCTCCTCGGCGAACCGGGAGACATCGACACCGATCTGGGCGGTGACGAAGGCGAACTCGGCCACGAAGTCGCGCGCAGCCGTGCCGTCGATGGAGTTGGGCGTGGAGTCGGTGAATCCGAGATCGACGGCCACCTGCTGCGGATCCAGACCCAGCGACGACCCCGCGAGCGCCCCCGACCCATAGGGGGAATCGGACGCGACCCGGACGTCCCAGTCGGCGAGTCGATCCAGATCGCGCACCAGCGGCCACGCGTGCGCCATCAGGTGGTGCGACAGCAGGACCGGTTGAGCGTGCTGCAAGTGGGTGCGACCGGGCATCGGCGCGGTCAGGTGTGTCTCGGCCTGGTCGGCGATGGCGTTGACCAGCTCGCGCAGCAGTCGGGCGAGCACCCGCGCGTGATCGCGCAGGTAGACCTTGAACAAGGTGGCGACCTGGTCGTTGCGCGAACGTCCGGCGCGCAGTCGGCCGCCGAGCTCGGGGCCGAGGCGCTCGATCAGTCCGCGTTCCAGCGCGGTGTGCACGTCCTCGTCGCCGGGATCGGCCACGAAGCGACCCGCCTCGACGTCGCCGGCCAGCGCGTCGATGCCTGCGACCAGTGCGGACAGGTCGTCCTGCCCGAGCAGACCGGCGGCCGCCAGCACGTGGGCATGGGCGCGCGAGCCGGCGAGATCGTAGGGCGCGAGGCGCCAGTCGAAGTGCGTCGAGCGGGACAGCTCGATCAGCTCCGGCGACGGGCCGGACGCGAACCGGCCTCCCCACAGGCTGGTCTTGTCGGCCGCAGCGTCAGAAGTCACGCTCACACCCTGTCAGACACCGCGGAGTCCGGGCCGTCCACCGGCAGG
Source organism: Propionibacteriales bacterium (assembly GCA_038242985.1). GTDB lineage: Bacteria > Actinomycetota > Actinomycetes > Propionibacteriales > Nocardioidaceae > Aeromicrobium. The sequence continues at coordinate 2,341 of JBBSRN010000076.1, forward strand.
TCGGCGATCGCGAGGAACCTGCGCGCCACCGCATCGCCACCGTCCGCCGCGCGGGCGATCAGCATCACCGTGTCGTCGCCGGCGATGGTGCCGATCACGTCAGGTTGCGCCGTGTGATCGATCGAGGAGGCCAGGAACTGCGCCGCTCCCGGCGGGGTGCGCAGGATGACGAGGTTGGCCGATGCCTCGGCCGAGACCAGCACATCTCGCGCAATGCGCTGCAACCGCTGCTGGGCCGCCTCGGTGGACTCCGCCGATCGCGGCGTGCGGTCCCCGCCCTCGGCCGGCACGGCGTAGACGAGCGAACCGTCGCTGTGCCGCACGCGGACCGCATCGAGCTCGACCAGGTCGCGCGAGATCGTCGACGCCGTGGCAGTGACGCCGTGGCTGTCCAGCAGCACCGTCAGGTCGCCCTGCGAGCGCACCGTGTGTCGCCCCAGCAGATCGATGATGAGCTGCTGACGGGCGGCCTTCGTGGCAGGGATGCTCATCATCGACATCCCTGAACTCGCCCGAGCCCGGCGCTGATGAGCTGCTGACGGGCGGCCTTCGTGGCAGGGATGCTCATCATCGACATCCCTGAACTCGCCCGAGCCCGGCGCTGATCAGCTGCCGACTGGCGGCCTTCGTGGCAGGGATGCTCATGCTCGTTCCAGCAGCCAGACGAGCAGTGCCTTCTGGGCGTGCAGACGATTCTCGGCCTCGTCCCAGACGACGCTCTGCGGGCCGTCGATCACGTCGGCGGAGATCTCCAGGCCGCGATAGGCCGGCAGGCAGTGCATCACGATCGCGTCGGGATGCGCCAGCGCCATGGCCTCGGCAGTGATGGAGAAGGCTCCGAACAGGGCCAGCCGGTGGTCCTTCTCGGACTCCTGGCCCATTGACACCCAGGTGTCGGTGACGACGACGTCGGCACCGGTGAGCGCCACGACCGGATCGTCGGTCACCAGCACCGACCCGCCCGTGCCGGCAGCGATCTTCTCGGCCTCGGTCAGGATCGACGGGCTCGGGTGGTAGCCCTCGGGTGCGCCGACCCGCACGTGCATCCCGGCGGTGGCTCCACCGAGCAGGTACGAGTGCGCCATGTTGTTGGCGCCGTCACCGAGGAAGGCCACGGTGAGACCGGCGAGCGTGCCCTTGTGCTCGATGACGGTCTGCCAGTCCGCCAGGATCTGGCACGGGTGGAAGTCATCGCTCAACGCATTCACCACCGGCACCCCGGCGTGCTCGGCCATCTCCACCAGCCCCGACTGGGCGGAGGTGCGCCACACGATGGCGCTGGTCATGCTGCCCAGCACCCGCGCGGTGTCGGCGACCATCTCGCCGCGGGCGCCCTGGGTCATGGCGGTGTCCAGGATGACCGGATTGCCACCGAGATCGGCGATGCCGACGGCGAACGAGACCCGCGTGCGGGTGGACGCCTTGTCGAAGATCACGGTGACGCTGCGTGGGCCGGCCAGCGGTGTGCTGGAGTACGGTGCGGCCTTCAGCTCTGCGGCGAGCGCCAGCACCTCGGCCTGCTCGACGGGGCTCAGGTCGTCATCGCGCAGGAAGTGCCTCATGACGCCGTCCCTTCGCCCGCCGGCAGCTCGTCGAGCAGGTCCCGCAGGATCGCGACGGCCTCGTCGACCTGCGCGGCGGTGAGGATCAACGGTGGCACGAGGCGCAACCGGTCCGGCGTGGGAGCGTTCACGATCAAACCCCGACCGAGCGCCGCCTTGGCCACGTCGGCGGCGACCGGCTCGGTCAGCACGACTCCGAGGAACAGGCCGCGGCCGGTGATCTCGCCGACCCTCCCGTGGTCGATGAGCCCCGCGCGGAGCCGCTCCCCCACCGTCACGACGTGGGCCAGCAGGTCGTCGGCCTCGATGGTGTCGATGACGGCCAGGGCTGCGGCCGTCGCGACGGGGTTGCCGCCGAACGTCGTGCCGTGGTTGCCGGGCTGCAACAAGGTGGCGGCGTCGTCGAGGGCGATGCACGCGCCGATCGGGATGCCGCCGCCGAGACCCTTGGCCAACGTGATCAGATCCGGCACGATCGGCTCACGCTGCCGGTCCGAGGTGCCGGACGGTGCGTACGCGAACCACTCGCCGGTACGGCCCATGCCGCTCTGCACCTCATCGACCCACATCAGGGCGCCGTGGCGCTGGGTGATCTCGCGGACGCGGGCCAGGTAGTCCGCCGGCGGCACGATGACCCCGGCCTCACCCTGGATCGGCTCGACCACGACGGCCGCGACCGTGTCGTCGACGATCTGCTCCAGTGCGTCCGCGTCGCCGTACGGCGCCCACACGACATCACCGGGCAGCGGCTCGAACGGGGCGCGGTAGGCCTCCTTGGAGGTCAGCGCGAGCGAGCCCATCGTGCGGCCGTGGAACGAGCCGTGGGTGGCCACGATCTTCGTCCGGCCGGTGCGACGGGTCACCTTGAGCGCGGCCTCGTTGGCCTCGGCGCCGGAGTTGGTGAAGAACACCCGTCCTGCGTGGCCGACCAGCGCCAGCAGCTTCTCGGCCAGTGCGACCTGCGGCTCGGTGGCGAAGAAGTTCGACACGTGGCCGAGTGTCGACATCTGCGTGGACACGGCCTCGACGAGAGCCGGGTGCGCATGTCCGAGCGCGTTGACCGCGATGCCCGCGAGCAGGTCGAGGTATCGGTTGCCGTCGGCATCCCACACGTAGCAGCCCTCGCCGCGCACCAGCACCGTCTGCGGCGGCCCGAAGGTGTTCATGACCGCATGGGAGTAACGGTCGGTCCACTCTGCGTTCGCGCTCATGCGTCGTCCCCCGTCGCGCTCGTCGTGTACAGGGCGGTCCGGACACGCGTCTCGACCCCTGGCACCACCTGCGTGCCGACACCCTCGTCGGTGAAGATCTCCAGCAGCACCGCGTGGGGGGTGCGGCCGTCGACGACGGTCGCGCGCTTGACTCCGCCCTGCACGGCCTTGAGGCAGGCCGTCATCTTGGGGATCATCCCGGTCGCGAGCCCGGGGATGATCTGTTCCAGTGCCTCGGGGCTGATCTCGCCGATCACGTCGGTGCTGTGCGGCCAGTCGGCGTACAGGCCCTCGACGTCGGTGAGCACCAGCATCTTCTCCGCGCCGAGGGCGACGGCGAGCGCAGCCGCAGCGGTGTCGGCGTTGACGTTGTGCACCTGGCCGTGCTGGTCCGGTGCGATGGTCGACACCACGGGGATGCGGCCGGCCTCGATCAGGTCGAGCACGGCCTCGGGACGCACCCCGACCACCTCGCCGACCAGACCGATGTCGGTGGGCTCGCCATCGATGATGGGCATGGTCTTCTCGGCCTGCAGCAGGCCACCGTCCTCTCCGGACAGTCCGACCGCGAGATCACCGTGCTGGTTGAGCAGGCCCACCAGCTCACGCCCCACCTGGCCGGTGAGGACCATGCGGACCACCTCCATCGCCTCCGGGGTGGTGACGCGCAGACCGCCGCGGAACTCCGACTCGATGCCGAGCCGATCCAGCATCGAGCTGATCTGCGGTCCGCCGCCGTGCACGACGACAGGCTTCATGCCGGCCATCCGCAAGAACACGATGTCCTCGGCGAACGCCTGCTTCAGCGTCTCGTCGGTCATGGCGTTGCCGCCGTACTTCACCACGATGACCTTGCCGTGGAAGCGCTTCAGCCAGGGCAGCGCCTGGGCCAGCGTGGCGGCCTTGTCGGTCGCCCGCTTCCAGTCGTCGGGATGCCACTCGTGGTCGGGATCGGGAAAGTCCGTGCTGCCGTCTGGGCTCATGAGGAGTACGCCGAGTTCTCGTGGACGTAGGCCTGGGTGAGGTCGTTGGTCCAGATGGTGCCCGACTGGTTGCCGGACTTGAGATCGATCGTGACCGACACGGCGCGGTCGGTCAGGTCGATCGTGTCGGGAGACTCTCCCGGGCCGCTGGTGCGACAGACCCAGACGTCGTTGAGCGCGACATCCAGATCGGCCGGGTCGAAGGCGGCACCGGTGGTGCCGACCGAGGCGAGGATGCGTCCCCAGTTGGGGTCCTTGCCGAAGATGGCGCACTTGAACAGATTGCTGCGGGCCACCGAGCGGCCGACCTCCAGCGCGTCGTCCTCCGTGGCCGCGCCGACGACCTCGATGGTGATCTCGTGGTCGGCGCCCTCGGCGTCGGCGAGCAGCTGCATCGCCAGATCGTGGCACACCTCGGTGACCGCGGCGGTGAACGAGTCGGCGTCCGGCCTGGCGCCCGAGGCGCCGCTGGCCATCAGCAGCACGGTGTCGTTGGTGGACTGGCAACCGTCGGAGTCGAGTCGGTCGAAGGTGCGGGCGGTCGCTGCGCGGAGGGCGGCATCCACCGTGGTCGGATCGACGTCGGCGTCGGTGGTGACCACCACGAGCATGGTCGCGAGCGCTGGCGCGAGCATGCCGGCCCCCTTGGCCATGCCACCGACGGTCCACGTGTTGCCACTGGCGTCGGTGCCGTGCGCGACCGCTTCCTTGGGCACGCTGTCCGTGGTCATCATCGCGGTGGCCGCCGCGTGACCGGCATCGGCGCTGAGCGCGTCGATCGCCGATCCGACGCCCCCGAGCAGGTCATCGCGGTCGTTGAGCAGACCGATCAGACCGGTGGAGCAGATCTGCACCTCGACGGCCCCGACCCCGAGTCGCTCGGCGACCAGCTCGGCGGTCTGGTGCGTGATGGCGAAGCCTTCGACGCCGGTGTAGCAGTTGGCTCCGCCGGAGTTGATCGCGACGGCCCGGGCCGACCCGCCCCCGATGGCCTGCTCGCTCCACAGGACCGGGTTGGCCTTGCAGCGGTTGCTGGTGAACACCGCTGCGGCCGACCAGATCGGGCCGTCGTTGACCACGACGGCGACGTCGGGATCCCCGGTGCTCTTGAGTCCGGCAGCCACGCCCGAAGCCCGGAAGCCCTGCGCTGCGGTGACGCTCATCGTGCTGCCTCGTTCGCTTCGATCTGGACGTGCTTCATGGGGACACTCCCGTGGTGGGCAGACCCAGGGTCTCGGGGAGGCCCAGGGCCAGGTTCATGGACTGGATGGCGCCACCGGCGGTGCCCTTGACCAGGTTGTCGATCACGCTGGTGACGACCAGTCGGCCCACCTTCTCATCGAGCGCGACCTGCAGCAGCGCGGTGTTGGCGCCGAGCGTTGCCGCGGTGGACGGGAGCTGGCCCTCCGGCAGCAGGTGGACGAACGGTTCGTCCGCGTAGGCCTGCTCGTAGGTCGCGCGGACCTGCTCGAGGGTCGTACCGGGGGCGATGCGGGCGGTGGACGTGGCAAGGATGCCGCGCGCCATGGGCACCAGCGTGGGTGTGAAGGAGATCGACACGTCCCCGGCCCCGGCAGACCTGAGATTCTGCCCGATCTCCGGGATGTGGCGGTGCGTGCCGCCGACCGCGTACGGGACCGCGGCACCAAGACCCTCTGCGGCCAGCAGGTGCTGCTTCGGCGACTTGCCGGCTCCGGAGTAGCCGTTCGCGAGCACCGCGACGATGTCGGTGGACTCGACCAGCCCGGCGGCCACCGCAGGCTGCAGGCCCAGCGTCACCGCGGTGACGTTGCAGCCGGGGACGGCGATGCGCTTGACGCCGGCCAGCTGGTCCCGCTGCCTGCCGCGGTGCTGGGCCTGATCGGCTCCGGACCCGGTCGTGAACAGCTCGGGCAGCCCGTACGGCCAGGTGCCGGCGTGCTCGCTGCCGTAGTACTCGACCCAGTCGTCTGCGTCGACGAGCCGGTGGTCGGCGCCGCAATCGATGACCAGCACGTCCTCCCCCAGCTCGGCGGCGACGGCGCCGGACTGCCCGTGCGGCAGTCCGAGGAACACGAGGTCGTGCCCGGCCAGGGTCGACGCGTCGGTCGGCTCGATCACGCGATCGGCCAGCGCGGTCAGGTGCGGCTGGTGCTCACCCAGGCGCGAACCAGCGGTCGACGCGGCCGTGACGGCGCCGATCTCGATCTCCGGATGAGCCAGCAACAGCCGGAGCACCTCGCCCCCGGCGTAGCCGCTCGCCCCCGCCACGGCGGCGGTGAACTGCGCCATCAGTCGGTACCGAATTCCATCGCGGCCGCATCGAGGGCGTGCTCTTCCTCGCCGTCGACCGCCGGGTTGGCCTCGATCCGCATGGCGCCGCCAGCGGGGAGATCGCCGAACAACGTGCCGTTCTCCACCAGGACCTGTCCCTGGTCGAGCGGCTGCGACGCGTACATCTCCAGCTTGGCCCGGGAGTCGGCGATGTCGAGGTTGCGCATGGTCAGCTGGCCGATCCGATCGCTCGGACCGAAGGCTGCGTTCTCGGTGCGCTCCATGGACAGCTTCTCGGGGTGGTAGGAGAAGGCCGGGCCCTGGGTGTCGAGGATCGAGTAGTCCTCGCCGCGTCGCAGGCGGATCGTCACCTCGCCGCTGACGACCGAGGCGATCCACCGTTCGATGGACTCGCGCAGCATCATCGCCTGCGGGTCCAGCCACCGCCCCTCGTACATCAACCGGCCGAGACGGCGGCCGTGCTGGTGGTGGTTGGCGATCGTGTCCTCGTTGTGGACCGCGTTGACGAGCCGCTCGTAGGCGATCCACAGCAACGCCATGCCCGGCGCCTCGTAGATCCCGCGACTCTTCGCCTCGATGATCCGGTTCTCGATCTGGTCGGACATGCCCAGCCCGTGGCGACCACCGATGGTGTTGGCCTCGTGGACCAGCGCGACGGGATCGCCGGCGAACGACGAGCCGTTGATCGCGACCGGTCGGCCAGCCTCGAACGAGATCGTGACGTCCTCGGTCGTGATCTCGACCGCCGGATCCCAGAACTTGACGCCCATGATGGGTTCGACGGTCTCGAGCGAGACGTCGAGGTGCTCCAGCATCTTCGCCTCGTGGGTGGCACCCCAGATGTTGGCGTCGGTGGAGTAGGCCTTCTCCTGGCTGTCGCGGTAGGGCAGATCACGATCGGTGAGCCACTGACTCATCTCGGTGCGGCCCCCGAGCTCGGCCACGAAGGCCGCGTCCAGCCACGGCTTGTAGATCCGCAGCTCTGGATTGGCCAGCAGGCCGTAGCGGTAGAACCGCTCGATGTCGTTGCCCTTGAAGGTCGAGCCGTCTCCCCAGATGTCGACGCCGTCCTCGTGCATGGCCCGCACCAGCAGGGTGCCGGTCACCGCGCGGCCGAGCGGGGTGGTGTTGAAGTACGTCCTGCCCGCCGACCGGATGTGGAACGCGCCGCACGCCAACGCCGCCAGCCCCTCGTCGACGAGGGGGCGCTTGCAGTCGATCGAGCGGGCGAGCTCGGCGCCGTACTGCATCGCCCGACTGGGGACCCCGTCGATGTCGGGTTCGTCGTACTGGCCGATGTCGGCGGTGTAGGTGCACGGCACGGCGCCCTTGTCGCGCATCCACGCGACGGCGACCGAGGTGTCGAGACCACCGGAGAAGGCAATGCCGACGCGTTCGCCGACGGGGATACTGGTGAGGACCTTGGACATGACTCATATTCTTGCACGACACTGCAATAACTTGCAGACGGGGGTTGCTTTCCCGCTGAGCCTGACGTTCCGACCTCGACACGCTGGCGTGTCTCGTCAGAACGTCAGGGCCAGCGAGCTCAGGAGCGGAGGGTGGCGCCGGCCGAGGCAGCAGCGCGGACCGCTGCGGCCCGGGCCGCGGTGATGTCGGCGTCGGTGAGGGTGCGGTCAGGTGCGCGCAGGCGCAGCGCGAAGGCCAACGATCGTTGCCCTTCTGGCACCTGGTCGCCGGTGTAGACGTCGAACAGGCGCACCGACTCGATCAGCGGGTCCGCCCCTCGGAGGGCTGCGGCGATGGCCTCGGCCGGCAGATCGACCGATGCCACGAGAGCGAGGTCCTCCTTGGCCACCGGGAACGCCGAGAAGTCCGGGCGCGGCCCCACGACGGGGGCGGCCGCGACGAGCGCATCCAGATCGAGCTCGGCAGCAGCCACCACGCCGCTCAGGCCGTGGGCGCGCACGACGTTCGGGTGCAGTTCACCGGCGTGGCCGATGACCGTGCCGGACCCGGGCTCATCAGATGCTGCGCCGGACCCGGGCTCATCAGATGCTGCGCCGGACCCGGGCTCATCAGATGCTGCGCCGATCACGATCTCGGCGCATCGGCCCGGGTGCCACGGCTCGGATGCGCCGTGCCGGACGGTGATCTGGACGTGCAGCGCAGCCGCGACGCGTTGCACGATCGAGAGGGCGTCGGCCCACGTGGCACGCCGACCCGGACCGGCCCAGCCGGA